>NZ_JBTOQG010000011.1:0-99980 GCF_055283955.1 Pseudomonas sp. HP_12 | reverse complement strand
GCATGGATGCCGCGAGAGCGCCGCTAGGACATGGATGTCCGTTCGGCGCGGGCCCACGGAGCGTCGTCGGAGTGAGGGTATTCCGACGAAGGAGGAACCCAACCAGGAGCACGGCCTTTTTGGTTACTTTTTCGGCTGTTGGAAAAAGTGACCCGCCGTAAGGGCGGAAGGGTAAGTCAGCGCCACCTCCGATAATGGATATGCGTAAATCTCCGCGCATTCGCCCGCCTTTCGGGGCTCGTCCTCGCGATTAACCCTTCTTCCGATACGCCATCGAATCATCAATCCGCTTGAGTATGTAATCCCCCGCCGCCACCGCCGGATACCGACTGGCAGCCACCTCGATTCCCAAATCGCACGGATCAATAACCGCCCCATAGGTCGGGTCATAAAACGTCGCGATCGAATACCGCTCATGCCCTGACTGATTGATCACCCGATGCAAGGTCGACCGAAACCGATCATTCGACCAACGCGCCAGCAAATCCCCCACGTTCACCACCAGACTGCCCTCGATCGGCGTTGCATCAATCCACGCCCCGCTGCCCAACTCACGCACCTGCAGACCGCCGCTGTTGTCCTGATGCAACAACGTAATACAGCCATAATCCGTGTGCGGCGCGACGCCGAACTGATCCGCTTCGGCCCGGGGTGGATGGGGCGGGTAATAGACCATCTGCGTACGCTGCAAACGCTTGCCGTATTTAGGCGCAAAAAAACCGGGTTCGATGCCCAAGCCCACGGCCACAGCCCTCAACAGATCAGCGCCGGCCTTGCCCATCTCCTCGTAGTACGCCTCCAGGGCCACCCGCAATGCCGGCATGAAATCCGGCCACTGGTTCGGCCCGCGCAACGCCTCCCCCGCCAGCACACTCGGGTCATCCTCCGGCAGCTCCAGGCCGATGCTGAAAAACTCCTTGAAATCCGGTTTGGTCGCCTCGTACATCAGCGCCCCGCCCAATGCGTGCCAGCCGCGGTGGCGCTTGTTCACCGCCACCTGGCGCTTTATTTCCGGCGCGAAGGCGAAGAAGGTTTTCGCGGCCGCCATGGTGCTGTCGATCACGTGTCGGGGCACGCCGTGGTTGATGATGTAGAAGAAGCCGCTCTCACTGCAGGCAGTGCGGATGGCTTCGCCGGCGCGACGGATCGCGGCCTCGTCGCCTTCACGGACGCCGGCCATGTCGATGATAGGAAGGTTAGCGGTGACGGTCATGGCAGGCTCCGGGCGCAGGAAATGGACTGGGCGGTATAGACCGGATCAAGCATTTACTGTGCCGCGCCGCTTCTTTGAGTGGGACCGGCTTCAGCCGGGAATGCGCGAGTGCGTGCACCCTCAATTCTGCGGTGTGACATACGACGCCTTCCCGGCTAAAGCCAGTCCTACAGGGAGGTCATTAACGTCCTCAGCCGGCCGGCGTTTCCGAGCTGGCCTGCATCTTGCCTCAGCTGTCTATACAGCCTCCCCGCTTTCAGGCACGCCCCATACCTGACGCGAATTGATCGAGTGGATTCCATGAGCGACCTGCAACAGACCATCAGCCAGTTGCGCCAGGCCCTGGGCGATTCTCAGGTGCTGACCGGCGAGGCCATCAGCCCGCGGCATTACAGCGACTGGACCCGCCACGCGCCGGCCTGCCCCGCTGCGCTTGTCCTGCCGACCAGCACCGAACAGGTCTCCCTCGCCCTGCGCATCTGTAACGCGGCGGGGCAAAGCGTGGTGCCTCAAGGCGGCATGACCGGCCTCGCGGGCGGCGCCGTTCCGCGCACCACCGACATCGCGCTGTCGCTGGATCGCCTGCGCGGCATCGAGGAAATCGACACGGCCGCCGCCACCGTCAGCGTGCGTGCGGGCACGACGCTGGAGGACATCCAGCACGCCGTGGCCGAGGCCGGTTTTTTGTTTCCGCTGGATCTGGGCGCCCGGGGCTCGTGCCAGATCGGCGGTAACATCGCTACCAATGCCGGCGGCAATGCGGTGATTCGTTACGGGATGACCCGCGATCTGGTCCTCGGTCTGGAGGTGGTGCTGGCGGACGGGCGCGTGCTCGACCTGATGAACAAGATGATCAAGAACAACTGCGGTTATGACCTAAAACAGTGCTTCATCGGCAGCGAAGGCACCCTTGGGGTGATTACCCGTGCGGTTCTGAAAATGGCGCCGCCACCCGGTCCGACCACCACGCTGCTCTGCGCCCTGCCCGATTACCCCAGCGCGGTCGCCCTGCTGCGGCGCATTCAATCGAGCGTCGGCACGCCCCAGGCGTATGAACTGATGTGGCAGGATTTCTTCCGCCTCGGTGTGTCGTGGCTGGGGAGCTCAGCGCAGGAGAAGCCCGTCGCGCCGATGCCCGATGATCATCCGCTGTACGTGCTGCTGGAGTCTTCCGGCCCAAGCGATGCGCTGGAGGAAACCCTTGAAGCGGCGATTGAAGCCGGTGAAGTGGTCGATGCCATCCTCGCGACCTCCCAGGCCCAGGCCCGCGGGCTGTGGAAGATTCGCGAGGCGACCGGCGAGTTTCCCCAGCGCATGGCGCCGCTGAATTTCGACATCAGCCTGCCCATCGGCCGCATCGGTGAGTTTGCCGAACGCTGCCGTGAGCGCATCGACGCGCGCTGGCCGGGTAACCGAAGCGTGTATTTCGGCCACATCGGTGACAGCAATCTGCACCTGACCGTGGACTGCAACTCGCTGCCGCAGCCCGCGCCGGTGCTGGAAATCGAGGAGCTGGTGTACAGCGCCGTCGGCGAGCTGGGCGGCGCGGTGTCGGCCGAACATGGCATCGGCCTGCTCAAGCGCGAGTTTCTCCATCACTCGGTGAGCGCAGAAGCCTTGCAAGTAATGGCCGAGCTCAAGCGCAGTTTCGACCCCAACGGCATTCTCAATCCGGGGAAGATCCTCAGCTGATAGCCCCATGCCGGTTGTCTATACCGGTATGGCACGCTAACTGCAGTTGCAGAATCATTCACCCGCTCACCCAACATCCCACAGCCTTCGACGAAACACACCGCATCCACCCAGGAGCCATCCCATGTCACTCGACTCTGTGTTCCGCAGGACGTTTAAACGCTTGAGTATCGCTGCCACGTTGACGCTGCTGCCATTCGCGGTTCAGGCCGACCAACTGGCCGATGTGAAGAAGGCCGGTGAGCTGGTGGTCGGCACCGAAATGCAGTTTGCGCCCTTCGATTTCCTCGAAGCGGGCAAACAGAAAGGCTTGAACGCCGAGCTGTTCGAGGCGCTGGGCCAGGAGTTGGGGGTCAAGATCAAGTTCCTCGACCTGCCGTGGCCGAGCGTGCTGCCCGGCCTTGAGGCGAAGAAATTCGACGTGGTGGCCGGTCCGATCATCGTGACCAAGGCGCGCAAGGAGCGTTACCACTTCGTCTCGCCGATCGCCGAAGCGACCGTGGCGCTGCTGGCCGGGGCCAAGGACGACAGCATCGGCAAGCCTGAAGACATCGCCGGTAAAACCGTCGGTGCCGGCAAGGGCTCGGCGCAGCTGGAAGAGCTGAAAGCCTTCGCCGCGACCCTGCCGCAGAAGGTCACCATTCGTGAATACGTCGACAACAACCAGGCCTACGCCGACCTGGCCGCCAAGCGCATCGTCGCCGTGGCCAACTCGCTGCCGAACATCTCCTTCGTCGCCGCGCAGAAAAGCAATCTGTACAAAGTGGTGCAGCCGCCGTTCGGCAAGAAATCCTATTTCGCCTACCTGGGCCGCAAGGACGCCGATGCCGACAGCCTGATCGCCGCGCTGGATGCCGCCCTGACCAAGATGCACGACGACGGCCGCCTGGCCGCGCTGCAGAAGAAATGGCTGGGGGCGGAAATGGACGTGCCGAAGGGTGATTTCGAGCCGACGTGGTAAGGCGCGTTTGAGCCTTCGGCTTTAACTCATGGCCGACAGAACGACACATAACCTGTGGGAGCGAGCTTGCTCGCGAATGCATTTTTGCAGTGAAAGAGATGTCGCCTGACACACCGCTTTCGTGAGCAAGCTCACTCCCACAAGGTCTTGGCGTCGACTCCGGATTTGCGGGGCGACACCTAACGTGTAGGAGTGAGCTTGCTCGCGATTGCGGTATGTCAGACACCCCATATGCGGCAGGCAAACCGCATTCGTGAGCAAGCTCACTCCCACAAGGTCTGTGCCCGACGACTCACATCGTGATGATTCATCAGGACGGTTCACACAGCGGAGTACCCCCGTGTTCGATTGGCCCTTGCTGCAGCAAAACGCGCCGCTCTTGCTTGGCGCTCTGTGGGTGACGCTACAGGTGTCGATGGCCGCGCTGGTGTTCGGCTTTGTCATCGGCATCGTCGTCGGCAGCCTGCGCCTGTCGCCGATCCCCTTGCTGCGCCGCCTCGGTGGCGCCTACATTTTCGTGTTCCGCGGCATTCCGCTGCTGGTGCAATTGCTGTTCATCTATTACTTCCTGCCCCGGGTAGGCCTGCCCAATGTCTCGCCCACGGTGGCGGCGATCATCGGCCTGTCCCTGGCCGCCGGCGCCTATATCGCCGAGATCATGCGTGGCGGGTTTCTTGCGATTCCCGGCGGTCAGCTGGAGGCCGCCGGCTTGCTGGGCATGAGCGACGCGCAGATGCTCATGCGCATCCGCGTGCCCCAGGCCGTGCGCCTGACGCTGCCGGCGCTGGTCAATGAAATGATTCTGCTGATCAAAGCCTCGTCGCTGGTTTCGGTGGTCGGGCTGGCCGACCTCACCCGCACGGCGCAGAACCTCGCCGCCAGCGATTACATGTTCGTCCAGGACTACCTGATGCTGGCCGGCTTCTACTGCCTGATCAACGTGCCGCTGGCCTACGCCGCGAGCCTGCTCGAACGACGCCTGAAGGAGCGCACGGCATGACCTTCGACCCCAGCATTTTCACAGACCACCTGGGCGACATCGGCTCGGGGTTTCTGGTCACCCTCGGCACCTGGAGCAGCGGCGTCGTGCTCGGCCTGGCGCTGGGCATGCTGATCGCCGTCGCCCAGGTGTTCGGCAACAACGTCGTCCGTGCGCCGCTGCGGGTGTTCATCGAGCTGATCCGCAGCACGCCGTTTCTGGTGCAGCTGTTCCTGGTGTATTACGGCGGGCCGTCGTTCGGCATCAGCCTCGACCCGATCCCCGCCGGCATTCTCGGCCTGGGGGTTTACGGCGGCGTGTACTTCGCCGAGATCTTCCGCACCGGCTTCGAGTCGGTCGCCCGGGGCCAGCTGGAAGCCGCCGATTGCCTGGGCATTACCCGCCTGCAAAGTATCTGGCGCATCCAGTTGCCGCAGATGCTGGTGATGATTCTGCCGGCGCTGGTAAACATGGTCACGGTGCTGTGCAAGGAAACCGCCGTGCTGTCGATCATCACCATTCCCGAGCTGACGATGGTCCTTACCGGCATCGGTTCGGAAACCTTCGCCTTCGTCGAAACCCTGCTGATGCTGTGCATCGGCTACCTGATTCTGGTGGAGCTGTGCTCGCGGCTGGGCATGCTGCTGGAAACCCGCGTCGGCCGCTTCATGAGCAGGCAAACCCCATGAACAGTCTTCTGATCCCTGGCGGCAACGTGCCCGCCCCGACCGGCGAACCGACCGGCCAATCCCTGGATGAACCTATGAAAACCAACGGCGAGCCCTCGACCGTCCTGACCCTGAGCCAGGTGGGCAAAAGCTTCGGCACCCTGCGCGTGCTCAAGGGCATCGACTTGCAGGTGCGGCGCTCGGAAGTGGTCTGCCTGATCGGTCCGTCGGGCTCGGGCAAAAGCACCCTGCTGCGCAGCATGGCGTTTCTGGAGGAGTACGACGAAGGCGAGATCCGCATCGAAGGCCAGTTGCTCGGCTGGCAGGACACCGACAAGGGCCGTCGCCGCGCGCCGCAATCGCAGATCAATCAGGTGCGGCGCAACGTCGGCATGGTCTTTCAGCAGTTCAACCTGTGGCCGCACATGACCGCCCTTGGCAACGTCTGCGAAGCCTTGCGGCGGGTGCGCAAACTCTCGGCCGACGACGCGAAGAAGCGCGGCATGGCGATGCTCGACAAGGTGGGCCTGGCGCACAAGGCCGAGGCGTATCCCGCGCAACTTTCCGGTGGTCAGCAGCAGCGGGTGGCGATTGCCCGGGCGCTGGCGATGGAACCGCACATCATGCTGTTCGACGAGCCCACCTCGGCCCTCGACCCGGAGCTGGTGGGTGAAGTGCTGCAGGTGATGAAGACCCTTGCGAAGGAAGGCATGACCATGGTCGTGGTCACCCACGAGATGGGCTTTGCCGCCCAGGTCGCCGATTCGGTGATCTTTCTCGATCAGGGCGAAATCGTCGCACGCGGCACGCCGCAACAGATTTTCCACAACGCCGAACAACCCCGGCTGCAACAGTTCTTGCAGAACTACCTGGACCGCAACGCATTCTGGCAGGACGCCAAGGCGTGATGCGCTTTTTTTAGGGCCGTCGACGCACGCCTGTTCGGAAAGGGAGAGAAACGATGGATAAGCCGGCACCCCAGGCCCTTTATCGGCGGGCGAAGTCCTTCGTTCACGGCAAGCTGTCGTCGGGGGAATGGAAGCCCGGCGACCTGATTCCGTCGGAGAACCGCCTGGTGGTCGAGCTGGGCATGTCGCGGATGACCGTCAACCGGGCGCTGCGCGAGCTGACCGAAGAAGGCCGCCTGCTGCGGGTGTCCGGGGTCGGCACCTTCGTCGCCGCGAGCAAGCCGCAATCCAACCTGCTGCGCATCACCAACATCGCCGACGAAATCCTTGCCCGGGGCCATCGCTATCGTTGCCAGGTGCTGCACCTGGCACGGGAATCGGCGTCGATGCCCATCGCCTCGGCCCTCTCGCTTGCCACTGGCGCGTCGGTGTTTCACCTGTTGTGCGTGCATTACGAGGACGATGTGGCGGTGCAGCTGGAGGACCGTTACGTCAACCCGCACGCCGCGCCGGACTTTCTGAACCAGCCCTTCGGCGACGCGTTGCAGTCGGCGCGCTATCTGTTGCAGATCATTCAGCCCGATGAGATGGAGCACATCGTCGAGGCCAGCCACCCGAGCGCCGAGGAGCTCAAGCATCTGCAGATCGAGCCGGGCGAGCCGTGTCTGGTGCTGATGCGCCGCACCTGGAACAGCGGCAACGTGGTGACCTACGTGCGGTTGGTGCATCCGTCCTCGCGCTATCGACTGGGCAGTCGCATGCCGGTGACGGGTGCGTATCGCGACAGCTGAAGCCTGCCGGTCAGCACATGGATCGAACCCTTGCGCGCCGTTGCCCTCGATATCTGTACGTCCTGTGAACGGGACATGACAGAAGAGGTGCGTATGGCTACCCAGAACAACGATCAAACCGTCAACCGCAACGACCCGGCGATTAATCCTGCCGTTGAGAAAGTCAGGCCAGACAGCAGCGTGGCGCAGAACGATGCGCTGAAGAACCAGGGCGGGTCACAGAGCCAGTCCGAGGACGGCGCGCAGAGTCAGGAGAACAACGGCAACCTGACCGGCGAGAACAGCTTCACCCCTGATTTCGAGCCTGAAGAGCATGAGTCGCCGGATACCACCAAAGAGGAACGGCAGACGGGTGAGCTGGACAAGGACATTGATACAGCGGGGGGTTGAGGGCGGCCTTCTGGACCGGAGATTCAAATCAGGTTTGTGAGTCTGGTTACTGAATTTGATTCCGGCCTGGCACTGGTGGGAGTGAGCTTGCTCAGGAGGAGGACGGTACAGCCGCTGAATTTGTGGCGGCTGGGCCTAAGTCTTCGCGAGCAGGCTCACTCCCACACGATTTCAATGTCGGCTAACAGGATTTGGTTGCGCCCCGGACCTTGTGGGAGTGAGCTTGCTCACGAAGGGGACGGTACAGCCGCTGAATTTCTAGCGGCTGGGCCTGAGTCTTCGCGAGCAAGCTCGCTCCTACAGGATCTTCAGTGGCTGCGAAGCCTCAGCTCCGCACCTTGGTACGCCGCCATCCGCTTATCCCGCGTATCTTTAATTGCGTAGCACCCTAACAAAACGGCACCATCACGCTTTCGTCTGCGACTGCAGACCCGCCTGAAGTTCATCCCCCGGAGCGTTGTCGATAATGGTCCAGCCCGCCACTCAGGATGCCCCGCGCGTCGGTAATAAACTTACACCCCGCGAGTTTCGCGGCATGGCGGCGATTCTGATGTCCATCGCCCTCGCCACCCTCGACACCGCCATCGCCAACACCGCCCTTCCCGCCATCGCGGCTGATCTGAACGCCTCGCCGGCCGCGTCGGTGTGGATCATCAACGCCTACCAGCTCGCTGCCGTCGCCACGCTGTTGCCGTTCGCGGCGCTGGGCGGTGTGCTCGGTCATCGCAAGGTCTATCTGGGCGGGCTGATTCTGTTCGTGGTGTCGTCGGCGCTGTGTGCGCTTTCCTGGTCATTGCCCACGCTGACCATCGCCCGCGTGCTGCAGGGCATCGGCGCCAGCGCGATCATGAGCGTCAATGCCGCGCTGATCGGCTCGATTTTCCCCCACGAACGGCTCGGGCGCGGGCTGGGCATGAACGCTTTGGTGGTCGGCACCTCGTTTTCCATCGGCCCGACCGTGGCCTCGCTGGTGTTGTCGGTAGCGAGTTGGCCGTGGCTGTTCGCGATCAACCTGCCCATCGGCCTGTTCGCCCTGGTATTCGCCTGGAATTCGCTGCCCGCCACACGCCTCGGCAGCCTGACCTTCGACCGCATGACGGCCGTGCTCAATGTCATCACCTTCGGCGCGCTGATCTTTGCCCTGAGTCAGGCGGCGCAACTGGGTTCCATGGCCAGCGTGCTCATCGCCCTTACGATCTTTCTGGTGGGCGGCGCGCTGATGCTAAAACGCGAGGTCGGTCACCCTGCCCCGATGTTTCCCCTGGATTTGCTCAAGCGGCCGCTGTTTGCGTTGTCGGCGCTGACGGCCTTCTATTCGTTCGCCACCCAAGGGCTGGCCTTCGTCTCGCTGCCGTTCTTTTTTGAAAGCACCCTGGGCCGCGACCCGATCCAGACCGGGTTTCTGATGACGCCGTGGTCGGTGGTGGTGGCGATGATCGCGCCGTTCGCCGGGCGCTTGTCGGACCGTTATGCGCCGGGGCTGCTGGGCGGGATCGGCTTGGCGATGCTCTGCCTGGGAATGATGTCCCTGGCGACCATGCCCGCCGACGCCAGCGTGATGTCGATCATTGCGCGGATGATTCTGTGCGGCATCGGCTTCGGTTTCTTTCAGGCGCCGAATCAGAAAGCCCTGATGACCAGCGCGCCAAAGGAACGCTCCAGCGGCGCCAGCGGCACGATTGCGACGGCACGTTTGATCGGTCAGGCCACGGGCGCGGCGTTGGTCGCACTGAGCTTCGGGATTTCCAATACCCACGGCCCGGTGCTGGCGTTGAGCATCGGCGCGGGCTTTGCGGCGGTGGGCAGTGTGGCGAGCGGCTTGCGGTTGGTGACCAAGAACACGGCCAATCCGCGAGTTTGATACGCCCACGATCTTGTAGGAGTGAGCTTGCTCGCGATTGCGGCGTGTCAGTTGCAGGTGAGTTGACTGACACACCGTGATCGCGAGCAAGCTCACGCCTACAGGACCGGCATTCTTCCCATGGCAGCGCCAAGCCGGGGCAGGATCAGGCAATCATCGCGCAGGACTGGGTCATCGGTTTGGCGCGCAGGGTTCCTACCATGGGGGCCTGCCATCAACGGCTTAGGCCTCATGAGGAAACGCACAATGAGCAAAACCCTGTTTATCACCGGTGTCAGCAGCGGTTTCGGCCAGGCATTGGCGCAACGGGCGCTGGCGGCGGGTCATACCGTGATCGGCACGCTGCGCAATGAAGACGCCGTGCAGGCATTTGAAGCCCAGGCACCCGGTCGCGCCCACGGCGTGTTGCTGGACGTCACCGACTTCGACGCCATCGACCGCGTGGTGACCGAAGCCGACAACGCGTTCGGGCCCATCGACGTGCTGGTGAACAACGCCGGCTATGGCCACGAAGGCATTCTGGAAGAGTCACCGCTGGAAGATTTGCGTCGGCAGTTCGACGTCAACGTGTTCGGCGCAGTGGCGATCATCAAGGCTTTCGTGCCGCTGTTCCGTCAGCGCCGCAGCGGGCACATCCTCAACGTCACCTCCATGGGCGGCTTCATCACGATGCCGGGGATTTCCTACTACCACGGCAGCAAATTCGCCCTGGAAGGCATTTCTGAATCCCTGGGCAAGGAGCTGAAGCCGTTCAATGTGTTCGTCACCGCGGTGGCACCGGGTTCGTTCCGCACGGATTGGGCCGGCCGTTCGATGCAGCGTACTGCGCGGCAGATTACCGACTACGACGCCAGCTTCGACCCGATCCGCAAGGCCCGCGAAGAACGCAGCGGCAAGCAGCCAGGCGATCCGGTCAAGGCAGCCGATGCGATGCTCAAGCTGATTGATAGCCCCAACCCCCCGGCGCATCTGCTGCTGGGCAGCGATGCGTTGAAGCTGGTGCGGGAAAAGCTGGCGCAGCTGGAAGCCGAGTTTGCGGAATGGGAAGAGGTGTCGCGTTCGACGGATGGGTGAGACGTCATGGAAAGGTGGGCCATGCCGAGGACCTGTGGGAGTGAGCTTGCTCACGAAGAGGCCGGGGCATTCAGCCAATTTCTCTGGTGTCAGACATTAAGTCTTCGCGAGCAAGCTCGCTCCCACGAGACCGCGGCTGACTTGAGATTTCGAGCCATGCCGAGGACCTGTGGGAGTGAGCTTGCTCACGAAGAGGCCGCGGCTGACTTGAGATTTCGAGCCATGCCGAGGACCTGTGGGAGTGAGCTTGCTCACGAAAGCGCAGGTCCAGCCACTGCATCTTTATCGGCTGGAAGCCAGCATTCGCGAGCAAGCTCGCTCCCACGAGACCGCGGCTGACTTGAGATTTCGAGTCATACAGAGGACCTGTGGGAGTGAGCTTGCTCACGAAAGCGCCGGTCCAGCCACTGCATCTTTATCGGCTGGAAGCCAGCATTCGCGAGCAAGCTCGCTCCCACAAGTTCTCCGTTAACAGCGACATCTGCTGTGTTCCCGCTTTACGAGCTACACCCCGCCCCGGCTAAAGATGCGGATGACTTCATCCAGATGCCCCGCCATCGCCTGCCTCGCAGCGTCTGCATCTCGATTTTGCAGGGCGTCGAGGATCAGGCGGTGTTCGTGTTCGGAGCGGAACGGCATGTCGTCGGAGGTGTAGTGCGCCTGCAAACGCTGGAACATGCTGCCGTACTGATGCCCGAGCAGGTGTTTGATCATCAGCCCATAGGCCGGGTTGCCGGAGGCCTGGGCGATGCGAATGTGAAACAGCCGATCGCCCGGGTGGGTGTGGGAATGCTCGCGGTTGTCGCGGGCGTTGCGTTCGAAGGCCTCGCGGATGGCTTCAAGTTCTTCATCGCTGGCGTTTTGAGCTGCCAGCGCCGCCGCTTCCGGTTCAATCAACCGCCGCGCCTGGAGCAAGGCAAACGGCGGAATCTCCGCGCTGAAATCCACCTCGATGCCCAGCTCGGGGTCGACGTCTTTCCACTGATCGCGGGTGACCTGGGTCATTACCGGTTCATCGGACAGCTTCTGCACGGGCGGCTCACAGACCAGCACGCCATTGCCCACGCGCACATCCACCAGCCCGATCACCTCAAGGGCAATCATCGCCTCGCGCACCGACGCCCTGCTCACC
This sequence comes from Pseudomonas sp. HP_12, assembly GCF_055283955.1. Classification (NCBI taxonomy): domain Bacteria; kingdom Pseudomonadati; phylum Pseudomonadota; class Gammaproteobacteria; order Pseudomonadales; family Pseudomonadaceae; genus Pseudomonas; species Pseudomonas sp. HP_12. The sequence goes on along the minus strand of NZ_JBTOQG010000011.1, from coordinate 88,311 downwards.
CCCAGCATCTTGGCCAATTCACGTTCGGCCGGCAGGCGGCTGCCCGGTGGAAATTCGCCGCTGTCGATCAGCGCGCGGAGCTGATCGGCGATCTGGCGATAAAGTCTCTGGTTATCAATTACTTGGATTGGCATAGGGAATCGGCTCGGAATTTTACAGCGCACTGGATCGAAAAATGACCTTGTTGCAGTCCATGACTAGTGCTAAAAACAGGACCAATGGCCTGACCATTGGAGCGCTGCAGTGAGCGGAGCATAGCAAAACCCGTCGGGGTTCGGCGTGCTTCAAATCTCATGACGCGCTGCCCGGTTCGATCAGCAGACCTCGACGGCAGCATGGCCAGTCAGGTCGTTTCAACAATAAAAACAAGGGATCAACATGGACCTCACCGGTAAGCGAGTGCTCATCACGGCCGCCGCCCAGGGCATCGGTCAAGCCAGCGTCGAGGCTTATCTGAAGGCCGGCGCGGAAGTCTTCGCCGTGGACATCAACGGCGCAGCGCTGGATCACCTGCAGGGCGTGCACAAACGCGTGCTCGATGTCACCGATCACGCCGCCATCGAACGGCTCGCCACCGAAGTGGGCGCGCTGGACGTGCTGTTCAACTGCGCGGGCGTGGTGCACAGCGGCAACATCCTCGAATGCTCCGACGACGACTGGCGCTTCGCCTTCGACCTCAACGTCACCGCCATGTACAAGATGATCCGCGCGTTCCTGCCGGCCATGCTGGCCAACGGTGGCGGCTCGATCATCAATATGTCGTCGGTGGCCTCGGCCATCAAGGGCGTGCCCAACCGCTTCGCCTACTGCGCCAGCAAGGCCGCCGTGATCGGCATCACCCGTTCGGTCGCCGCCGACTTCGTCGGGCAGAACATCCGCTGCAACTGCATTTGCCCCGGCACCGTGGAATCCCCTTCCCTGCGTCAGCGGGTGGCCGATCAGGCGGCGCGCGAGGGCCGCGAAGAGGCCGAGGTGTACGCCGCGTTCGAAGCGCGCCAGCCCATGGGACGCCTGGGCACCCCCGAGGAAATCGCCCAACTGGCGCTGTACCTCGGCTCGTCGGCCAGCGGCTTTACCACCGGCACGGCGCAGATCATCGATGGCGGCTGGAGCAACTGAGCCTGTTCACGACCTTCACCAATACCCACACCGAATTCTGATCAATCATCATTAGAGGACACCCCATGAAATTGCTGCGTTACGGCGAACCCGGTCAAGAACGCCCTGGCCTGCTGGACAGCAACGGCCGCATTCGCGATCTGACCGATCTCATCGGCGACCTGTCGGGCACCGCCCTGAGCCCGGAAAGCATTGCCCATTTGCAGTCCCAGGACGTCAACAGCCTGCCGCTGGTTGAGGGCAATCCGCGCCTCGGCCCGTGCGTGGGCAAGATCGGCAAGTTCATCTGCATCGGCCTGAACTACGCAGACCACGCCGCAGAAACCGGTGCCGACATTCCGAAAGAGCCGATCATTTTCAACAAGTGGACCAGCGCCATCGTCGGCCCCAACGACAACGTGGAAATCCCGCGCAACTCGAAGAAGACCGACTGGGAAGTCGAACTGGGCGTGGTGATTGGCAAGGGCGGTCGCTACATCGACGAAGCCGATGCGCTGGAGCACGTGGCGGGCTATTGCGTGATCAACGACGTCTCCGAGCGTGAATTTCAGATCGAGCGCGGCGGCACCTGGGACAAGGGCAAGGGCTGCGACACTTTCGGCCCGATCGGTCCGTGGCTGGTGACCCGCGATGAAATCGCCGATCCCCATCAGCTCAACCTGTGGCTGGAAGTCGACGGCAAGCGCTACCAGAACGGCAACACGCGCACGATGATTTTCCAGATCCCCAGGCTGGTGAGCTACCTGAGCCAGTTCATGAGCCTGCAACCGGGCGACGTGATTTCCACCGGCACACCGCCAGGCGTGGGCCTGGGCATCAAGCCGGAGCCAGTCTTCCTGCGCGCCGGCCAGACCATGCGTTTGGGTATTGAAGGGCTGGGTGAACAGCAGCAACTGACAGTCGACGCGTGAAGCAGCAAACACCGTCGCTGTGGGAGCGAGCTTGCTCGCGAAGAGGCCAGTACATCCACCGAATTTCTGTGGGTAGAGATGCCGCCTTCGTGAGCAAGCTCACTCCCACAATATCTCCATCCAGTTGAGATCATGTGGTGCCTGAGATCACAGGGTTTCGCCGGACTGAGATCACTGTGGTGCCAAGCTGAAAAGTTTTAACCGAATTCCCAAGCAAACCGCGCTGCCCATAACAATGCCAAAGGGACCCGCCATGACCACCATCACCGCCTTGCGCGTTGAAGACATTCGTTTCCCCACGTCGCAATTCCTCGACGGCTCGGACGCGATGAACCCGGACCCCGACTACTCGGCGGCCTACGTCATTCTCGAAACCGATCACCCCACCCTGCAGGGCCACGGCCTGACCTTCACCATCGGCCGCGGCAACGAGGTCTGTTGCGCCGCGATCAAGGCGCTGGCGGGCGTGATGGTCGGGCTGAAGCTGGAATGGATCGCCGAAGACATGGGCCGTTTCTGGCGTCACGTCACCAGCGACAGCCAGTTGCGCTGGATCGGCCCTGACAAGGGCGCGATTCACCTGGCGACTGGCGCCGTGGTCAATGCGACGTGGGATTTGTGGGCCAAGTCCGAGGGCAAGCCGGTGTGGCAACTGGTCGCGGAAATGACCCCGGCGCAACTGGTGCGCTGCATCGATTTTCGCTACATCACCGACTGCCTCACCCCGGACGAAGCCCTGACCCTGCTGACCGAGCGCGCCGAGGGCAAAGCACAACGGTTGCGGACGCTGCTTGCCGACGGTTACCCCTGCTACACCACCTCGGCGGGCTGGCTCGGCTACCCTGACGACAAGCTACGCCGGCTGTGTCAGGAAGCGGTCGACGGCGGTTTTTCCCACATCAAACTCAAGGTTGGCCGCGACCTGCAGGACGACATCCGCCGGGTGCGCATCGCCCGGGAAGTGCTGGGGCCGGATCGTCATCTGATGATCGACGCCAATCAGGTCTGGGAGGTCGGCGAGGCCATCGACTGGGTCCGCGAGCTGGCGTTCGCCAAACCGTGGTTCATTGAAGAACCGACCAGCCCGGACGACGTCGAAGGCCATCGCACGATTCGTCTTGGCGTGCACCCGGTGAAGGTGGCGACGGGCGAGATGTGCCAGAACCGCATCGTCTTCAAGCAACTGATCATGCGTGGCGCCATCGACGTGGTGCAGATCGACGCCTGCCGCCTCGGCGGGGTCAACGAGGTGCTGGCGGTGATGCTCATGGCCGCCAAATACCGGCTGCCGGTCTGCCCCCATGCCGGCGGCGTCGGGTTGTGCGAGTACGTGCAGCACCTGTCGATGATCGACTTCCTGTGCATCGCCGGCACCCATGAGGGTCGGGTGGTGGAATACGTTGATCACCTGCATGAGCACTTTGAAGACCCTTGTGTGATTCGTGATGCGGCGTATTTGCCGCCGGCCGCCCCGGGGTTTTCGATTCAGATGAAAGCCGCCTCGCGGGCGCGGTACGCATACAAGGGCTGAGCACACTGCCGAACCCTTGTAGGAGCGCGCTTGGTCTGTGCGGCAACCGGACGAAATGGCCGGGACACCCGATGCAGGTGTGTCGTTTGTACCTAAGCCTTTGCGAGAAAGCTCACTCCTACAGTAATTGCGTGAGGCCATGAAACGGACGGAGTACAACAACAATGTCGTCCCGACACTCAAGCGTTCCGGCACCGCCCTTGCGGGTGGATGCCCATCAGCATTTCTGGACTTATGACGCCAGGGATTACCCGTGGATTGACCAGCGCCATGCTGCGTTGCAACGGGATTTTCTGCCGGGCGATTTAAAACCTCTGCTCGATCGGCATGGCATCGATGGCTGCGTCGCGGTGCAGGCGCGGCACAGTGTCGACGAGACGGACGCACTTCTGACCCATGCGGCCGAGCATCCGTGGATCTTCGGCGTCGTCGGCTGGGCGGACCTGCGGGCGGATGGTGTCGACGAGCAATTGGCACGCTGGGCGGACGCGGAAAAACTGGTCGGCCTGCGTCACCTGATCCAGGACGAACCGGCGCCGTCGCTGTTCCTCCAGGACCCGGCCTTCGCCCGGGGTATGCGGCAGCTGCAAACCCTCGGGCTGACTTACGACGTGCTGATAAAAGACAAAGACCTGCACGCCGCCACCGACTTCTGCCAACGCCACGACCGGCATCACCTGATCCTTGATCACCTCGGCAAACCGGATCTGTCCCTGGAAGACCCCATCGCCTGGGCCGATCGCCTTGCCCCGCTGGCCGCCCTGCCCCACGTGGCCTGCAAACTGTCGGGGCTGATTACCGAAGCCGACTGGCAACGCTGGCGACCGGTGGAACTGCTGCCGTATTTCTATCTGGCGCTGGAATTGTTCGGGCCGCAACGACTGATGTTCGGCTCCGACTGGCCGGTCTGTCTGGTGGCGGGCAATTACAGCGACGTCCACCAGTTGTTCGAAACCGCCATCAGCTCGCTCTCCGTCGATGAGCAAAACGCGCTGCGCGGCGGCACCGCCATTCGCCTGTATGGCCTGCTAGGAAACTGCCCATGAATCTGCACCTGCAAGACAAGGTCATCATCGTCACCGGCGGCGGCTCGGGGATTGGCGCCGCGATCTCACTGGGGCTGGCCGAAGAAGGCGCGATCCCGGTGATCTTCGCCAATCAGCCGTTGCCTGCTGAATGGGCCGCCGAGCTGGACAGTCGCCAGCCGCAGACCCTGTTCGTCCAGGTCGAGCTGCGCGACGAGGCCGAATGTGCGGCGGCGGTGAGCAAGGTGCTGGAGCGCTTTGGCCGCATCGACGGGCTGGTCAACAACGCCGGGGTCAACGACAACGTCGGGCTGGAGGCCGGTCGCAGCGCGTTCATCGAGTCGCTGGAGAAGAACCTCATTCACTACTACGTCATGGCCCATCTGTGCGTCGACGCGCTGAAAGCCAGCAAGGGTGCCATCGTCAACATCGGTTCGAAGACTGCACTCACCGGCCAGGGCGGCACCAGCGGCTACACCGCCTCGAAAGGCGCGCAACTGTCGCTGACCCGGGAATGGGCGGCGTCTTTGCTGAGCGATGGCGTGAGGGTGAACGCGGTGATTCCGGCTGAAGTGATGACGCCGCTGTACGAGCGCTGGATTTCCAGCTTCGACGACCCTGACGCGAAGCTGGCGAAGATCGTCGAGAAAATCCCCCTCGGCCAGCGCATGACCACGCCGACGGAGATTGCCGACAGCGTGCTGTTTCTGCTGTCCCCGCGAGCGTCCCACACCACCGGACAGTGGCTGGTGGTGGACGGCGGCTATACGCATCTGGATCGGGCACTGACATGAGCGCGCAGCGTTTTTGTCTGGCCCTGGACATGGCCGATGACGAGGCGTTGATCGCCGAGTATGAACAACTGCACCGGCGCATCTGGCCGGAAATTGCCGAACACCTGCGCAGTCAGGGCGTGCTGGACATGCAGATCTGGCGACTGGGTACGCGGCTGTTCATGGTCATGGATACCGCCCCGGGCTTCAGCGCCGACGCGATGGATCAGGCGTCGGCGGCCAACCCCAAGGTGCATGAATGGGAGGCGTTGATGTGGCGGTTTCAGAGACCGACGCCGTGGACCGAGCCGGGGAATAAATGGCAGCCCATGGCGCAGATTTTTAGCCTGTCGGATCAGCCGCCTTGAAGCGCTTCAATTGTGGGAGCGAGCTTGCTCGCGAAGGGGCCGAAACACCCCCTACATCTTTAGCGCCTGAAACGCCGTCTTCGTGAGCAAGCTCACTCCCACAGGTACGAGTGCAAGGCGTCGAACCCTGCACAACCGAACATCCGCTTTGTCACGCTTCACGCTTGAACAACAACAAAAAAGGAGAGCGTTATGTTGACCAAACACAGCAAAGTCCAGACCCCGGTGTACCAACGCGCTGCGCCGTCGGTGCGGGTGGCGTTGATGCTGGTGACCAGCCTGTTTTTCCTCTGGGGCCTGTCGTACGGGCTGCTCGATGTGCTGAACAAGCATTTTCAGGAAACGCTGCACGTCAGCAAGGCCCAGTCCGGGCTGCTGCAGGCCGCCTACTTCGGCGCGTATTTCATCATCGCCCTGCCCGCCGGCTTTCTGATGGACCGCTTCGGCTACAAGGCCGGGATTCTGCTGGGCCTGTGCCTGTACGCCGCCGGCGCGCTGCTGTTCATGCCGGCGGCCAATGCGGCGAGCTTCCCGTTCTTCCTGTTTGCGCTGTTCGTCATCGCCCTGGGGCTGGGTTGTCTGGAGACGGCGGCCAATCCTTACGCCACTGTTCTGGGCGACCCACAAGGCGCAGAACGTCGGCTCAACCTGGCGCAGTCGTTCAACGGCCTCGGCCAGTTCGTCGGACCGCTGTTGGGTGGCGCGCTGTTCTTCGGCGGCAGCAACGCCAGCAGTGACAACAGCTCGCTGCAAACCACCTACGTGGTCATCGCGGTGATCGTTCTACTGGTGGCGGCGCTGTTCGCCCGCACGCCGATGCCGGATCTGCGCGAGCAGGAATCGAGCATCCAGCGCCACGACAACAAGACCCTCTGGCAGCACCGGGAATTCGTCGGCGGCGTGGTCACGCAGTTTTTCTACGTGGCGGCGCAGGTGGGCGTGGGCGCGTTCTTCATCAATTACGTGACCGAACACTGGGCGAGCATGACCAGCCAGAGCGCCGCGTACCTGCTGTCGGTGGCGATGATCTGCTTCATGTGCGGACGTTTCTTCAGCACCTGGCTGATGGGGCGCATCCCGGCGCAGCGGCTGCTGATGGTCTACGCGTGGATCAACGTTGTGCTGTGCGCAGTGGTGGTCAGCGGCGTGGAAAGCGTGTCGGTGGTGGCGCTGGTGGCGGTGTTCTTCTTCATGTCGATCATGTTCCCGACCATCTTCGCCATGGGCGTGAAAAACCTCGGCCCCCACACCAAACGCGGCAGCTCGTTCCTGATCATGGCCATCGTCGGCGGCGCGCTGATGCCGTATTTCATGGGACTGGTGGCGGATCACTTTTCCACCGCGCTGGCGTACCTGCTGCCGCTGGGGTGCTTTGTGGTGGTGGCGTTTTATGGGCGCAGCGGGTTGCGTGGGCGCGAGGCGTGATCTCGCTTTTGCGGCGTGGCGAGTGACGCCTTCCCGGCTGAAGCCGGTCCCACAGTTTGTAGGCGGGCAGTCAGGACAGCGGGCAGTTGGCGCAGTAGTCGAGGCCGTTTACACGGTAACGGATGCAGCACACCCGGCGTTGGCGCTTCAGTTCGTCTTGCCCTTCGACCTTGATGTAGCGCACGGGCTGGTAGAGCGGATTGCGGCGTCCGTCGGGGAGATGTCGGGCGTTGAGCAGGTGGTGACCGTGACTCACATCCGCATGGGGCATGGCATTTGCGAGCACACCCAACAGCCACTCGAAATAGTTGCCGGCGTTGCTCCACAGCACTTTTGGCGAAAGTCGAACATACCGCGCGAGGGCATCAATGAACGGTCTGAGGTGCTGCTCCAGCAAGTCATCGAAACGCTCGAAAGCATCGGCCGGGGTTGGCGTCCAGCGCTGTCCCGAGTGAGGCAGCTTGAACGCGGCAGGCAGGCCATCGTCGTTGAGGATCAGTTGTACTTGATCGAGGTGCAGCGGCAATTGCTGGTCGAGGATCAACGACGCCGCGACCACCGGCGGAATCAGTTTGATGAAGTAATACTTGCTCCAGATCGACGCCAGCCCGCGAGGGTCGCTGTCGGGGTAGGCGCTGGCGAATCGCGTGAGGACATCGTTGAGGTAGTCGCCGGTGAGAAAGGTGCGCATAGGCACGCCGACGCGGGGATCGTCCGGCAGCACGAGCGCGTCGCGGTAATGCTCGAAATCGGCGATGAACAGCGGCGCCAGCGCAGGAATCATGGCCCGATTCGCTGTGCTGGCCACCTGTTCATAGGGATGCGATCAATGAGACCGCTGCCGCGCCAGCACCCACAACCCCTGCTCCAGCGCGGGAAACAGGCTGTTGTTGAAGTTGTTCCAGCGCAGTTCGAGGATGGTGTCGTCCGGCGCGATGGGGGTGTCGAGCACGTCGAACACCACCTCACCGGAATCGATGCCGGTGTCGACGTAATGAAACGACGCGCCGGTCATGTTCACCACCGGCGTGTCGACCATCTCCCGCGTGGTCCAGTCGACCACTTTCTTGCCCCGGGCGCCGTACAGCGCGTCGAGGGTGGCGTAGGCGCCGCGCCGCTCGTAAGGCGATTCCAGACGCGTGATGCCCGGGTGCACGTTGAAGATGCGCCGATGGAAATCAGCCCCTTCGCGCACCAGTTCATCGAGGATCACCAGCAGCCCGTCGAGCACCACGACATCGGCTTGCAGTGCGTGCAGCCGCTCGCCCAGACGTCGCTCGAAATCCGATTTGCCGGCCGGCCGTGCGCTGTCGCCCAGGGGCAAGGTGCGGTAGCTCGACGGCACGTTTTCCAGCAGGTCATCGACCTTGCGCCCCTGCACCGTCAGGCCCGCCGGGTAGAACCAGTGAGCGCCCTGCCCCGGCTTGAAACCGTAGTCCTTGATGCTCTCGCGGTCCCGTGCGGACTCGGGGTTTTCGTCGTAAATGATCGCTTCCAGGGAGTAATGGTCGCCGAGGGCGGTGTCGTTGAGCGCCTTGACCAGGTACTCCAGCGGCGAGGTCATGTAGCGCTGCTCGCCGTGGTAATCGACGTATTGACCGGCCTTGTCCGCCGCGGCGTTACGCAACGACCAGACGTAAACAAGCTTGGTTTTCTGCATGAATATCGGACTCAGGAAAGGGTGTGCAGGGTGTTGCCGCTGACGCCTTCGGCCATGGCGACCACGACTTTTCGTTCGCCGCTGAACGGCTTGCGCGAATGCGCCGTGAGCATGTTGTCGAGCATCAGCACGTCGCCGGTCTGCCACGGGAAGACCACTTCGCATTCGCTCAGCACGCCGCGAATTTCCGCCAGCGCATCGGCCTCCAGCGGGCTGCCGTCGCCGTAGTAGACGTTGCGCGGCAGGCCTTCTTCGCCAACGGTGTCGAGGAGGATTTCCTGCATCTCCTCGTCGAGGTTCGACAGGTGAAACAGGTGCGCCTGATTGAACCAGACCCAATCCTTGGTGCGCGGATGCTGGGCGACGCCTTGCACCAACTGTCGGGTGCGCAGGTCGCCGTCCTCGTTCCAGTCGCACTGGATGCCACGGGGGCGACAGTAGTCTTCGACGTCGCTGTGGCGCTCGGTGTTGAAAACCTGTTGCCAAGTCAGGTCCAGGCCGTTGCCGTAGTTGCGCACGTACATCAGGCGCTTTTCTTCAAAGCGTTTGCGCAGGGCCGGACTGATGCGCTGGAACACCCGGCGACTGTCGGCAATCGGCGTCTCGCCGCCGCTGACGGCGGCTTTGGCGCAGTAGAAAAAGATGCGCATGGGCCATTCGGTGGTGTAGGCCTGTTCGTTGTGCAGCGGGATCGAGCGGTGCGCCGGGTATTCGGTGGAGGTGTAGACGCCTTTGCCATCCACCTGACTGCGCGGGGTCGAGCCGAATTCGTAGTTGAGCAGCGGGTGGCCGAAGGAGGCGGCGAACTGCTGGAAGCCTTCGACGCCTTCGCTGGAGAAGCCGCTGAAAAGGATGGCGCCGTCGCGCTCAAGCGAGTGGTCGACGACGCTGCGCAGGGCCTCGAATTCGGCGGCCAGGGAGACACCGGTCTGGCCGGGCTGGACGCGCAGGGGGAAGCCGGCTTCAAGGCGCAGGCGTTCGGGGGTGAGCATGCGCATGTTCATGGGCGTTACGCTCCTGAGGCTGAAGGGGGTGGGTTCAGGCCATGGCCTTGCGCAGGCTGAGGGGGCGCATGTCGGTCCAGACGCTTTCGATGTGGTTGAGGCAGGTCTGTTTGTCGCCTTCGACGCCGACGCTTTTCCAGCCGTCCGGGATGGCTTTGTAGTCGGGCCAGATGGAGTACTGCTCTTCGTGGTTGATGACGACCCGGAACTGTGTGTTTTCGCTGTCGAAGCTCATGTGTAATCCCTCGTGGTGTTGGAACGGCGCAGGTAAGCGCGCCTTACCTGAAAGACGAACGAGGGGGCGAAGTGGTTAGTCTTTTTTGGTGAAAAATGTAAAAGCGGATCAAGGGCGTCGGCCTAAAGGCCTCGAGTTTCGCCTTCGGCGAGTTACTTGGAAAAGCACCCCAAGTAACCAAGGGTGCTTGCTCCTGGCTGGGCCCCTCGTTCCTCGGGGTTCCTTCACTCCGGTCACGCTCCCTGGGCCCGCCGCCATCCGCCATCCATGGCGGGGGGCGGCTCTCGCGGCATCCATGCCGCTCGGCCCACGGAGCGAGACCTGCGTTCAGCCTGCACCCAAGTCGCGATTGGCGGTGACTGGGCTTTTTGTGTACGAAGATCAAGAGCACAGCAACAGCAACAGCATTCGCGAGCAAGCTCGCTCCCACAGGATGGGGTGCGATCAGCAAAAATTGCTGGCGCTTGGGCTGGCCTCTTCCCGGCTGAAGCCGGTCCCACTGATCAGACCGCGCGCGCCTGTAGGACCGGCTTTAGCCGGGAAGCCGTTGCCGTTGCCGTTGCCGTTGCCGTTGCCGTTGCCGTTGATTTTGATCTTCATACGAAGGAAGTCCAGACGACACCCATCGCGACTTGGGTGCAGGCTGAATGGAGGTCTCGCGGAGTGGGCCGAGCCGCATGGATGCGGCGAGAGCGCCGTCAGGACATGGATGTCCGTTCGGCGCGGGCCCACGGAGCGGGACCGGAGTGAAGGAACCCTGACGAAGGAAGGGCCCAACCAGGAGCAAGCACCCTTGGTTACTTGGGGTGCTTTTCCAAGTAACTCGCCGAAGGCGAAACGTCTGCCCCTAGGCAGACGCTTTTGATCCTGGCGCAATAAGCCGCACCGCGCACCTCGGGGACAGATTAATTTACGATGAAGCGCTGTAAATAAATCGGTCCCCTAACGGATTACCAGCGAAACGCAACGGTCCCGAGCACGGTCCGCTCTTCGCCCCAATAACACCGACCCGCGTTATTGCAGCCGCTCACATACTCCTTGTCGAACAGATTCTTCGCATTCACATCCACCGACCAATGCTTATCGATGTCATACCCCACCAACGCATCCACCAGCGTCACATCACCCGTCTTCAACTTCCCGTACAGCGTCGGCGCGGTATACGCGAACGTATTGTCGAAATAACGCACCCCGCCACCCACACGGAAACCGCTCATCGGACCGTCGAGGAAGCGATACGTCGCCCACGTACTCGCCTGATTACGCGGTATGCCGGTCAACTGATGATCCTCGTACAACGAACCCGGACTGTCCTTCGTCACCCGCGCATCGGTGTAGGTGTACGACGCCGTCAGGCTCAGGTTCTTCGTCACATCGCTGTTGACCTCAAGCTCCACGCCCTTGGACTCGCTCTTGCCGATCTGACGGCTGAACCCGTTGGAACCGGCAATCACGTCATGGGTCTTGGTCAGGTCAAACACCGCCGCGCTGAACGTCGTGTTCCAGCCAGCCGGCTCGTACTTCAGACCCATCTCATACTGCTCGCTGAGAATCGGATCAAGCAACTCGCCGTTCGGTTGCGACGACTGCTGCACCGGCGTGAACGCCGTCGAGTAACTCACGTACGGCGAAATGCCGTTCTCGAACTGGTACATCAAACCCGTCTGCCAGCTGAAACGATGGTCCCAGCCGTCAAGGTCCGATACGCCACTGATGGTGCCGGCGCGGTTGCGATACTGGCTGTTGACGAAGTCCTGACGCCCGCCCAACAGGTAGATCCAGTTGTCGTACTTGCTCTGCAACTGGCCGTAAACGCCGTACATCTGCTGATCCAGCTGCGAGTTCTGAACCGTCGCGAGCATGCGCGGCTTGGCCGACGGGAACACCGGATTAAAGGCGTTGTAGGTACCGCCGTTGCCGGCCGCCCAGTCCTGGTTGTACGAGGTGCGGTCGTAGCTCGCGCCCAGAAGCACGGTGTTGTCCAGCGCGCCTGAGGTGAAGTGGCCTTCGAACTGGTTGTCCAGCGAGTAGGTGATGGACTTGTTGTCGCGATCGTACGCGGTGCTGGTCAGGGTGCTGCCGAAACCGGCGTTGTTCAGGTTGTTCGGCCAGGTCTCGTGACGGTCCAGACGCGATTCCATGAAGCGCGAGTTCTGGCGGAACTGCCAGGTGTCGTTGAGCTGGTGCTTGAACTCGTAACCCAGGGTCCAGGTTTCGCGCTCGAAGTCGTCCCAGTTCGGGTTGCCGTTGAACTGGTCCTTGCCGATCTTGCCGTTGACGTTGTTCAGCAAGGTGCCCGCAGCGGGGTAGCCGAGCAGCAGCTTGGTGCGGTCGCGCTGGTAGGACGACAGCAGGGTCAGCGCGGTGTCTTCGTCGAAGTTGAAGGTCATCGACGGCGCGATGTAAATGCGGTCGTCCGGTACCGAATCGACCTGGGTGTCGGCGTTGCGACCGAGCATGACCACGCGGCCGAGGATGCGGTTGTCGTCGGTCAGCGGGCCGGAGACGTCGAGGGACAGTTGCCGGCGGTTATTGCTGCCGTAGGTGAATTTGGCTTCGCCCTGGGCGGTTTCGGTCGGGCGTTTGCTGACCAGGTTGACCAGCCCGCCCGGCGCGTTTTCGCCGTAGAGGATCGAGCTCGGGCCGCGGAACACTTCGGTGCGTTCCAGGCCATAGGGTTCAGTGGTGGTGTCGTAGCGGTTCCCTTGCAGACGCAGCCCGTCCTTGAGCAAGCCGTAACCGTAGTCGGTGGCGTTGTAGCCGCGAATGGAGAACAGGTCGCCCGCGAGGCCGTCGCCGACGGCAAAGGGTGGGGCGAAGATGCCGGGGACATAACCGAGAATGTCGGTCAGGCTTTGCGAGCCCTGATCCTGAATGCGCTGGCGTGTCACCACTGACACCGAGCGCGGGGTTTCCGACAGCGGTGTGCTGGTCTTGGTGCCGGCCGTGCTGTTTTTAACTTGATAGCCGACGGTTTCCTGCCCTTCAGGCGCTTCACCGCTGACCACCGAATTCTGCAGTTCGATAGTGGCGCCCTGCTCGGCCTTGGCCGGGGCATCCGCCGCCCATGCCGCGCCATGACAGGCGACCGTTGCGACCAGCGCTGCCAAGGCATTGACCTTGAATTGACCCTTGTTATTGCTCGCCATCCGAACTCCCCCTCCCTTTAAAAACACACGGGGCAAAGCCCCAAAATTGACCACCAATGTCAAAAAAGCGTGAAAATGTAACAAAGAACGTTTCTCATTACCATTCTTATCATAAAAAAAGGGCGAAGGGCCATCGCTGGTCCTACGCCCTGTTTCAACGCTGTTACAACAAGGGTTTAACGCTGTTTGACGGCCGCTGAAACGGCGGCGGCAAAGATGTCGGCGATCTGGTCTATCTGCGCGGCGGTGACAATCAGCGGCGGCAGGAAGCGGATGACCGACGAGTGCCGCCCGCCCACTTCGATGATCAGCCCCCGCTGCAAACATTCACGCTGGATGGCCGAGGCCAGCGCGCCGCTGTGGGGGAAGTGGCCGAGGGCGTCGGGGCGGCCATCGAGATCGACCATTTCCACCCCGAGCATCAAGCCCATGCCGCGCACATCGCCCATCTGCGGATAGTCCTTCTGCAGCGAGTGCAGGTGGCCGATCAGACGCTCGCCCATGGCGGCGGCGTGCAGGTCCAGTTGCTGTTCGCGGACGATGCGCAGCGTTGTCGAACCGGCCACCATCGCCAGTTGATTGCCCCGGAAAGTGCCGGCGTGGGAGCCCGGTTTCCACACGTCCAGGGACTTGTTGTAGACCACCACCGCCATGGGCTGGCTGCCGCCGATGGCTTTGGACAGCACCAGCACGTCCGGCACGATGCCCGCGTGTTCGAAGGCAAACGGCTTGCCGGTGCGGCCGACGCCACACTGGATTTCGTCGAGAATCAGCGGCACGCCGGCGTCGCGGGTGATGCGGCGGATTTCCCGCAGCCAGTTCGCCGAGGTCGGCACCACGCCGCCCTCCCCCTGCAGGGTTTCCAGAATCATCCCGGCCGGCGGCAACACGCCGCTTTCCGGGTCGGTCAGCTGGTTCTCGATGTAGTGCAGGCCGATGCGCTCGCCGGCCTCGCCACCGACGCCAAACGGGCAACGGTAGTCGTAGGGAAACGGCAGGAACTGCGCGCCGCCGGCCATGCCGTCCAGATAGCTCTTCGGCCCGAGATTGCCCATCAGCGCCAGCGCGCCTTGGGTCATGCCGTGATAGGCGCCGTGGTAGGCCATCAGGTTGCTGCGGCCGGTGGCGGTGCGCACTAGTTTCAGCGCCGCTTCCACCGCATCGGTTCCGGCCGGGCCGCAGAACTGAATGCGCGCGTCCTTGGCGAATTCCTTCGGCAGCAACGCGAACAGCTCGTTGATGAAATCGTCCTTGGCTTCGGTCATCAGGTCCAGGGTGTGCAGCGGACGCTGGCCGTCGAGGGTGGCGCGCATGGCCTGGATCACCTCGGGGTGGTTGTGCCCCAGCGCCAGGGTGCCGGCGCCGGCCAGGCAATCGATGAACCAGCGCCCTTCGCTGTCCTGCACGTGAATGCCCTGGGCGCGCTTGAGTTCCAAGGGGATGCGCCGCGGGTAGCTGCGCGCATTGGATTCCACGGCGGCCTGCCGCTCCAGTCGCGGGGTCGGCGCAAAGCGGTAGTCGGCGTTGGCGACGGCGGCGTCCGGGCTGCTCGACAGCGCCTCGCTGTGGCGGGCGGCAATCGGCGTCACGTTGTGTTGGCTATGCATGTTCGTGCTCCTGGAAATCGTGGGAATGGGGGCGTTCGTTGACCTGCGCGAGGGCCTCGGCAAGTTGAGTGATGAACAGCTGATCACGGACGATCGAAAGGTGGTCGGCGTCGATCCAGGCCGAAACCTGCAAGCGAACACCCATGCCCTGCTCCAGAAGAGCCGGTGCGTTATCGTTATTTTCCGGCGAGCGCTCGGCCCACCAGGCGTAGACCGGCACGCTGAGGGCGTGGATCTGGCGGCATTGATTGGCCAACTGGCGCATGTGCCGCTCGACGCCGAGCAGCTGTTGCCAGTGCGCGTCGGCTTCCAGACCCTCGTCATCGGCGTCGAGAACCGGGGTTTCCGGCACGGCAGGACGCGGCTGACCGGCGCCCGGCACGTAACCGTCGATCAGGCCGACGAACTCGACGCGCTTGCCGAGTCGGGTCAGCAGCCGCGCCATTTCCAGCACCATCGTCCCGCCCATGGACCAGCCGATCAGCCGGTAGGGGCCGGACGGCTGCTGTTCGAGCAGGGCCTTGACGTAGTCGCGGGCCATTTGCTCGATGGAACTGTCGCGCCACTGGCCGTCCAGCACCTGGCGGTTCTGAATGCCCCACACGTCCCACTGCGCGGACAAACGCCGGGCCAGCGCGTAGTAGCCGACCACCGTGCCGCTGACCGGGTGCACACAGAACACCGGAGGCTTGTCGCTGGCGCCGCTGCTCAGACGAATCAACGGATTTGGCGCACCGTCGCGGCTGACGACCACGCTTTGCGGCGCGGCAGGTGTTGATGAAGGCAGGCTCTCCAGCAACGCCACCAACCCGTCGCGATAGGCCGTTTGCAGGCGTTCAATGGTCTGACGCTGATAGCGCTGACCGCTGAAACGGAAGGTCAGCCCCAGTTGCCCGGCGAACACCTGACCATTGATTTCCAGCTCGCGATTGAGCGGCGTGGACGGGTCGACCAGCGCGCCGGCCGACACCTTCGACGGCGAGAAGCGGCCATCGCCCAGGTCCTGATCGAACTGGCCGAGGTAGTTGAACACCACCTTGGGTTCCGGCAGCGCGGCCAGTGACTGCCGCGCCGAATCGTCGCCCAGATAGCGCAGCAGACCGAAGCCGACGCCTTTGTCCGGCAAGCCCCGCAGGCTGTCGCGCACGCCAATGAGGGTCTGGCGGATGTCGTCAGCAGCACGCACCCGCAGCGGGAACAGACTGGTGAACCAACCCACCGTGCGCCCGACGTCCAGGCCATCGGCCAAGGCTTCTCGGCCATGGCCTTCCAGCGCAATGAGGGTGTCGGACTGGCCAGTCCAGCCCTTCAGCGCGTCGGCGAGCACCGCCAGCAGGATTTCATCGGTGCGCGCTGCCAGTGCCGCCGGGGCTTCGCGCAGCAAGCGACGGGTCAGACCCGCGTCCAGCAGCAGTTCGCACTGCACAAGGTCCTGTTGCGTGGCGCGGCCTTCAGGGTGGTCCACCGGCCAGACCGGCTCGGCGGTGCCGACCTGTTTCAGCCACTGGCCCACTTCGTTTTGACGCTCAGGTGCCTGCGCCGCATGAAGCAGATGCTTCGCCCAACGTTGGAAGCTGCTGGATTTCGGCCCGAGATCGACCGCGCTGCCCGAAGCGATCTGCGCGTAAGCCCGCGCCAGATCTTCGAGCAACACCCGCCACGACACGCCATCGACCACCAGGTGATGGGCGACCAGCAACAGCTTTTGCCCTTCCGGCATCTGCGCCAGCACCACGCGCAGCAGCGGACCCTCATGCAGATTGAGGCTGCGCTGGGCCTGTTCGCACAGCGCGGTCATGGCCTGGTCATCCGCCACGCTACGCAGCCAAAGGCTGTCGGCGGCCGGTGTTGCTCGGTACTGCTGCTGCCAGCGCCCGTCGGCGTGCTGGTGGAAACTCAGGTTCAGGCCGTCGTGATGACCCAGCAGCGCGGCCAGCGCCTGGCTCAACAGCGGCGCTTCCAGTGGGCGCTGCACGTCCAGCAACAACGCCTGGTTGAAGTGCGCGCGGTTGGCCATCGGTTGCTCGAAGAAGTGCGCCTGAATCGGCGTCAACGGCAGCTCACCCTTCGGCGCGTCTTCGATCAACAGCGCTGCGCTGGCCTCGATGACCGTGAGGCGCAGGGCCAGATCCTTGAGCCGGGGATGGCTGAACACGTCCTTCGGCAGCAGCTTGAAACCGACCTGACGCAGACGAGTGATGACCGCCAGCGACTGGATCGAATCGCCGCCCAGCTCGAAGAAGCTGTCCTGACGGCTGATGTTCTCGACGCCCAGCAACTGCTGCCAGACCCGCGCCAGCTCGACTTCGCGCTCACCTTCCGGCGCTTCGAAGGCCTGACTGCCGACCTGCGGATCAGGCAGCGCGTTGCGGTCCAGCTTGCCGTTGGGCAACTGCGGCAAGCGCGCCATGACCACGATGTGCGCCGGCACCATGTATTCCGGCAGGGTGTTTTTCAGCTGATCCTTCAGGCTGTCTTCAGACAAGTCGTTGCCGCCGACGTAGCCCAGCAACTGCTTGCCGTTGCCTTTGTCGCGCACGATCACCAGCGCCTCACGCACACCGTCGCAGGCCTTGAGTGCCGCTTCGATTTCACCGGCTTCGATGCGGAAGCCGCGAATCTTGATCTGGTGGTCGATACGGCCGAGGTATTCCAGCAGCCCTTCGCTGTTCAGCCGCACGCGGTCGCCGCTGCGGTAGATGCGTTCACCGGCGCGGAACGGGTGCGGCAGGAAGCGTTCAGCCGTTGCGCCCGGACGGTCCAGATAACCACGCGCCACGGCGCCACCCAGATAGAGTTCGCCGGCAATCCCTTGGGGCAGCGGATTGAGGTCTGCGTCCATCACGTAACCCTGACGATCCCCCACCAGATCACCGATCGGCGCGTAGGCCGTAGTGAAGTCGGCGGTCTCGGCGGAGGCCAGCCATAAGGTAGGCGTCACTACCGTTTCGGTCGGGCCGTAGCCGTTGATGATCCACAGCGGCTGCAAATTGCGGATCACGTCATGGAGCATTTCCCGGCTGAAGGCTTCCCCGGCAAAGCAGTAAGTCTTCACGCCAGGACCCTTGCCCTGCACCCCGGCCCAGTCGGACAGCTGACGCAGGTAGCTCGGCGGGAACGAGGCCACGGTGATGCCTTCGCGAATCAGGGTGTCGTAGGTCTGCTCGACGCTCCACAGTTCCTGATCGCGCAACACCACGCGGGCGCCGTAACACAGCGGCATCATCCAGCCTTCGTGGGCGCCGTCGAAGCTGATCGACAGGAAGTGGAACTTGCGGTCCTCCGGCGTGAAGCGGTAACGCTCGCCGATGGTCTGGATGTGCATGGAGATATCGGCGTGGGCGATGGCCGCACCCTTTGGCTTGCCGGTGGAGCCCGAGGTGTAAATCAGATAGGCCAGTTGTTGCGGGTGAATCACCACATCCGGTGCCGTTTCCGGTTCGGACGAGCAATCGAGCTGATCGATGTTCAGCAACGGCACATCGCCGACCGGCACACGGTCCAGCGCGGCATCGTGGCTGATCAACAGCTTCACGCCGCCGTCTTCGAGCATGTAGCGCAGGCGTTCGGTCGGGTAATCCGGGTCGAGCGGGATATACGCCCCACCCGCCTTGAGTACGGCATAAAACGCCAGCCACAGATCAATCCCGCGCTCCATGGCAATCGCCACGCGCACTTCGGTGCCGATGCCCCGGGCCCGCAAGGCATGGGCCAGTTGGTTGGCGCGACGATCGAACTCGGCAAAGGTCAGGCGCTGTTCGCCATGGACCAGCGCAATGGCGTCGGGCCGAATACGCGCATGGTCGGCGATCAGCTCATGGATCGGGCGATCGACGTAAGGCGAGAACGGCGGCGTGTTCCATTGATCCAGCGCGGCCAGGTCGGTCTCGCCGAGCAACGGCAGGTCGCCGATGGCGGCATGGGGTTGCGCGCCGATCGCCCGCAGCAACGTGACCAGTTGCTCGAACAGACGCGCCACGGTCGAGGCGTCGAACAGGTCGGTGGCGTAATCGAGGTAGCCGCTGATGTGGCCATCGCGGTGCTCGAAGGTGCCGAGGACCAGATCGAACTGCGCACCCTTGATGTCCCACTGGCGGGCCTCGCAGCTCAAATCATCGAACTGCAGCAGCGACAGATCCGGCTGTTGCTGGTGGTTGTAGCTGACCTGGAACAGCGGGTTGACGCTCAGGCTGCGCGCCGGTTGCAGCGCTTCCACCAGTTGCTCGAACGGCAGGTCCTGATGGGCGTGGGCGCCGAGCAGGTTGTCCTTGACCTGGGCCAGCAGCGCGGTGAACGGCTGGTCGCCGCTGACCTGGGCGCGCAGCACCAGGGTGTTGACGAAGAAGCCGATCAGGCCCTGGGTCTGCACCTCGGCACGCCCCGCCACCGGCACGCCGATGCGCAGATCGCGCTGGCCGCTGAGGCGATAAAGCAGCGTGTCGAACGAGGCCAGGAACAGCATGAACAGCGTGGCGTCGTGGGCTTTCGCGGTATGGCGCAGTGTGTCGGCCAGGTCTTGCGGCAGCACGAAGGCATGGCGCCCGCCTTTGCCGTCGCGCTCGGCGGGACGCGAACGGTCCGCCGGCAGTTCCAGCACCGGCTGTTCGTCACCCAAGGCTTCACGCCACCAGTTCAACTGACGCTCGCGCTCGGCACCGCTCAGGTGCTCGCGCTGCCAACTGGCGTAGTCGGCGTAGTGGACGCTCAGCTCAGCCAGTTGGGCGTCGCTGCCCTGGGCGAACCGGCGATACAGCGCGGCGAAGTCTTCGAGCATGACCTGCACCGACCAGCCGTCGGAGATGATGTGGTGCATGCACAGCAGCAGGCGCCATTGAT
Organism: Pseudomonas sp. HP_12; assembly: GCF_055283955.1. Lineage (NCBI taxonomy): Bacteria > Pseudomonadati > Pseudomonadota > Gammaproteobacteria > Pseudomonadales > Pseudomonadaceae > Pseudomonas > Pseudomonas sp. HP_12. Next base: position 68,668 of record NZ_JBTOQG010000011.1, on the reverse strand, counting down.
CGTCCGCCACCCGCGCCAGGGCCACCCGCCACGGCGCGCGCTCGGCGTCGAGGTCGAACGGCTGATTCATGAAACTCTGTGCCAGCGCGTCGAATGCAGCTTCCAGCGTATCGCTGTCGCGCAGGTCATGGCGGGCGACGTGCACGCTGCTGATCGGCAGAATCCGCTGCTGCGGCACCGCCTCCCCGTTTTGCATCGGCGACGGGCGGAAGCAGGTGCGCAAGGTTTCGTGACGGGCTGCCAGGGCGTCGAAGGTCTGCTGCAGGGCAGCGAGCTTCAGCGCGCCGCTGAGGTTGAGCACGCACGGCAGGTTGTACGCAACACTGTCGGGCTCCAGTTGCGCAAGGAACCACAGGCGTTGCTGGGCGAAGGACTGCGGGGCGAACTCGCGGTCAGTGCGCGGCTGCAGAACCGGCATCGCCGTGGCGACCGCCTGGGTGTTCAGGTAATGGGCCAGATCGGCGAGGACCGGCGACTCGAACAGCGCACGCAGGGGCAGTTCTAGCTTCAGGTCGCGGCGGATCTGCGCCACCAGTTGAATGCCCAGCAGCGAGTGACCGCCGAGGGCGAAGAAGTTGTCCTGACGCCCGACCTGGGCGACGCCGAGCAGCTCTTGCCACAGTGCGGCCAGTTGGGTTTCGACGCCGGCCAGTGGCGCTTCGAAGCTGCGCTGTTGAATCTGTGGGTCGGGCAGCGCCTTGCGGTCGAGCTTGCCGTTGGCCGACAGCGGCAGAGTGTCCAGCGTGACGAAGTGGACCGGGACCATGTAGTCCGGCAGGCGCTGTTTCAGCTGGGTGCGCAGGTGTTCTTCGTCGAAATCGTCGGCAACCAGATAGCCCACCAGCTGCATGCCGGTGGCGAGTTCACGGGCAACAACCACCGCTTCGCTGACCGCCGGGTAATCCAGCAGCGCCGCTTCGATCTCGCCGATTTCAACCCGCAAACCGCGCAGTTTGATCTGGTGATCGAGACGGCCAAGGTATTCCACCACGCCGTCGGCACGCCAACGGGCCAGGTCACCGGTGCGATACAGCCGCTCGCCGGTACCGAATGGGCTGGCAACGAAACGCTCGGCGGTCAGGCCGGGACGCAAGTGGTAACCGCGAGCGAGGCCGTCGCCGCCGATGTACAGCTCGCCCGGTACGCCGATGGGTTGCGGATTGAGGCGGCTGTCGAGGATGTGGATCTGAAGATTGTTTATCGGGCGACCGATGGGCACGGAAGCACCCGGCTCGTCGCGGCAGGTCCAGTGGGTGACGTCGATGGCCGCTTCGGTCGGGCCGTACAGATTGAACAGGCCAGCGTTTGGCAGGCGCTGCAGGGTTTCCCGCGCCAGATCGGCAGGCAGCGCTTCGCCGCTGCACACGATACGTTTCAGGGAAGCGCAGCCGCTCAGATCGTCCTGGGCCATGAAGGCACCGAGCATCGACGGGACGAAGTGCAGCGTGGTGATCTGCTGTTGTTCGATCAGCGTCTTCAACACCAGCGGATCGCGATGATCCCCCGGCTGAGCGACCACCAGACGCGCACCGACCATCAACGGCCAGAAGAACTCCCACACCGACACGTCGAAACTGAACGGTGTTTTTTGCAATACCGCGTCCGAGGCATCGAGGGCATAGGCCTCTTGCATCCAGGCCAAACGGTTGAACAGCGCCGCGTGAGTGTTGCCCGCGCCTTTCGGTTTGCCGGTCGAGCCCGAGGTGTAAATCATGTAGGCCAGTTGTTCGGGGTGCAGCTCTACAGCAGGCGCGGTGAAGGGATAAGACGCCAGCGCCAGATGATCCAGATTTACGACACGAAGGCCTTCCACAACCGGCAGATCATCAATCACCGCATCGTGACTCAGCAGCAAGCCGATCCCTGCGTCTTCGAGCATGTAGCGCAGACGATCCGCCGGGTACTCGGGATCCAGCGGCACGTACGCGCCGCCCACCTTCAACACCGAATACAGCGCAACCACCATCTCCACGGAACGCAACGCCGCGACGCCCACCAGCGACTCCCGGCCGACGCCCTGCTCACGAAGATAATTGGCCAGTTGATTCGCCCGCTTATCCAGCTCGCGATAACTCAACACCGCATCGCCAAAGCGCACAGCCTCCCGCTCCGGATGCAATTGAGCCAGACGCTCAAAATGCTGATGCACAAACGGCTCCGAGTCCCAATCACGCGCCGTGTCATTGACCAGCGCCAACTGCGCGCGGTCTTCAGCATCCAGCAACTCGAAGTCGCCAATTGCCGCGTCCGGCTGCTCGATCAACTCGATAAACAGCTGCTCAAAGCGGGCATGCAAGCGCTCGATGCTGCCGTGATCAAACAGGTCCGTGGCGTAGTTCCACGACCCACCCAGCCCGCCGTCGGCGTCCTCAAAGGTGTTCAGCGCCAGGTCGAACTGGCTGCTGCCGTCGTCCAGCGGCAGCACCTCGGCGCGCAGACCAGGCAGGCCGGCGAGTGATTCAAAATTCTGCTGCTGATGGTCGTAGGCCACCTGGAACAACGGGTTGTGGCTCAGACTGCGCGCAGGTTGCAGCGCCTCGACCAGTTGCTCGAACGGCAGGTCCTGATGGGCCTGGGCACCGAGGGTCCGCGTCTTGGCCTGCTCCAGCACCTGACGATAGGTCAGCTCGGCAGACACCTCGGCGCGCAGCACCTGGGTGCTGACGAAAAAGCCGATCAGCCCTTCGACTTCCAGCCGCGAACGGCCGGCAATCGGCACGCCAATGCGCAGGTCGTTCTGGCCGCTCAGGCGGTGCAGCAACACTTGATAGGCCGACAGGATCGCCATGAACGGCGTGATGCCCTGTTGTCTGGCGAACTCGCGCAGGCGCTGACTGAACGCGATATCGAAGGCGAACAGCACGCGATCACCGCGATAGCTTTGCTGGGGCGGACGCGGCCGGTCGGTCGGCAGTTCCAGCACCGGATGCTCGTCACCCAGTTGCTCGCGCCAGTAGTTCAACTGCCGCTCGCCCTCGCCCGCCGCCAGCCATTCGCGCTGCCAGGCGGCAAAGTCGGCGTATTGCACCGGCAATGGCGCGAGTTGCGGCGCGCGGTTTTCCACGGCCGCGCGGTACAGCTCGCAGAATTCCTGCAGCAGCACGCGCACCGACCAACCGTCCGAGATCATGTGGTGCAGGCACAGCAGCAGACGCTGTTCGTCGGCCGCGACCCGCACCAGCGCCAGTCGCCAGACGGGGCTGCGCGACAGGTCGAAGGGACGCTTGACGAAGTCTTGAGCCAGGGCGTTGAAGGCGGTTTCGATATCCCCTTCATGGCTGATATCCAGCCGCTCGATCTCCACCCTTGAAGCAGGCTCGATCTGCTGCATCGGCACACCCTCGACCGCCAGGAACCGCGTGCGCAGCACCTCATGGCGCGCGGTGAGGCCGTCGAATGCCGCCTGCAATGCGGCCTCGTTCAGCTCGCCGCACAAGCGCACGGCGCCCGGCAGGTTGTAGGCATGGCCGCCGGGTTGCAGCTGATCGAGGAACCACAACCGCTGCTGGGAAAAGGACTGCACGGCCCGGTCTTGCGAACGTGGGGTCAGCTCAAGCTGGGGGGTCTCGGTTTGGGCCAAGCCCGCAATGCGCTGGGCGAAATCACTGAGCCGCGGCGCGTCGAACAGCGCGCGCAACGGCACGCTCAGTTGATGCTCATGGCGCAGCCGGGAAATCAGCTGCATCGCCAGCAGCGAGTGGCCGCCGAGTTCGAAGAAGTGATCATTGCGACCCACGGCGTCGATGCCCAGCAAAGGCTGCCACAGCGCGGCGAGTTGCTGTTCAAGGCGCGTTTGCGGCGCCTGATAGTCGCTGGAGATCACTTGCGGATCGGGCAGCGCGTTGCGGTCGAGCTTGCCGTTGGGCAACTGCGGCAGACGTTCCATGACCACGATGTGCGCAGGCACCATGTATTCCGGCAGGGTGTTTTTCAACTGTTGCTTGAGGCTGTCCTCGGCCAGACCGTTGCCGCCGACATAACCGAGCAAGACTTTTCCGTTCGCGCTGTCGCGGACAACGACCAAGGCCTCGCGAACGCCCTTGCAGGTTTTCAGCGCGGCTTCGATCTCACCGGCCTCGATGCGGAAGCCACGGATCTTGATCTGATGGTCGATACGGCCCAGATACTCCAGCAGCCCTTCACTGTTCAGACGCACGCGGTCGCCACTGCGATAGAGGCGCTCACCGGCCTTGAAAGGATGCGGCAGGAAACGCTCTGCCGTTGCGCCCGGACGGTCCAGATAACCCCGCGCCACGGCGCCCCCAAGGTACAACTCGCCAGCGATGCCTTGGGGCAGCGGGTTTAAATCCGCGTCCATCACGTAGCCTTGACGATCCCCCACCAGATCACCGATCGGCGCGTAGGCCGTGGTGAAGTCGGCAGTTTCAGCAGACGCCAGCCACAAAGTCGGCGTGACCACGGTTTCGGTCGGACCGTAGCCGTTGATGATCCACAGCGGCTGCAAATTGCGAATCACGTCGTGAAGCATCTCGCGGCTGAAGGCTTCACCGGCGAAGCAGTAGGTTTTCACCCCAGGACCCTTGCCCTGCACGCCGGCCCAGTCGGACAGCTGACGCAGGTAGCTCGGCGGGAAAGAGGCGACGGTGATGCCTTCGCGAATCAGCGTGTCGTAGGTCTGCTCGACGCTCCACAGTTCCTGATCACGCAAGACCACACGGGCGCCGTAACACAGCGGCATCATCCAGCCTTCGTGGGCGCCGTCGAAGCTGATCGAGAGGAAGTGGAATTTGCGGTCTTCCGGGGTAAAGCGGTACCGCTCGCCGATGGTCTGGATGTGCATCGAAATGTCGCGGTGGGCAATGGCCGCACCCTTCGGCTTGCCGGTCGAACCCGAGGTGTAAATCAGATAAGCCAGTTGCTGCGGGTGAATGACCACATCCGGTGTCGTTTCTGATTCGGACGAACAATCGAGCTGATCGATGTTCAGCAACGGCACATCGCCGACCGGCACACGATCCAGCGCGGCATCGTGGCTGATCAACAGCTTCACGCCGCCGTCTTCGAGCATGTAGCGCAGGCGCTCGGTCGGGTAATCCGGGTCGAGCGGGATGTAGGCGCCCCCGGCTTTCAATACGGCATAAAACGCCAGCCACAGATCAATCCCGCGCTCCATGGCAATCGCCACGCGCACTTCGGTGCCGATTCCCCGGGCGCGCAAGGCATGGGCCAGTTGGTTGGCGCGACGGTCGAACTCGGCAAAGGTCAGCCGCTGCTCGCCGTGGACCAGCGCGATGGCGTCGGGACGAATACGCGCGTGGTCGGCGATCAGCTCGTGAATCGGGCGATCCACGTAGGGCGAGAACGGCGGCGTGTTCCAGGCGTGCATGGCGTCGATGTCGCCTTCGGTGAGCATCGACAGCTCGCCGATGCGCGCCTCGGGGAAGCGGCAGAGGCCGTCCAGCAATGCCTGAAAATGCCCGCACAAACGCTCGATCTGTTCGGCGCTGAACACGTTGCTGTGGTAGTTGACGTGAACGTGGGCGTGCTCGCCCGCCACCACCGCCAGGCTCAACGGGTAGTGGGTCTTGTCGCTGAGTTCGACGGAACCCAGATTGACGCCGTTGGCCTGCTTGTCCCGCAGCACCGCGTCCACCGGGTAGTTTTCGAACACCAGCAGGCTGTCGAACAGGTCGCGACCGGCGTGGCCCGCGTAACGCTGGGCCTCGAACAGCGGCGTGTGTTCGTGCTCGCGCAGTTCCAGGTTGTGGGCTTGCAGGTCATTGAGCCAGTCGCCGACCTTCTGCTGCGCTTGCGGCGCCTGCACCAGCGGCAGGGTGTTGATGAACAGCCCGAGCATGCGCTCGATGCCCGGCACCTGCGCGGAACGACCGGACACGGTGGCGCCGAACGCGACCCGCTGCTGCCCGGTGTAGCGCTGCAACAGCAGGACCCAGACCGCCTGAATCAGCGTGTTGACGGTCACGCGCTGACGGCGGGCGGCGCTGTTCAGCAGTTCGCTGTTCAGGTCCATGGAAGTGACCCGCACCTGATTCGGCAACGGCTCGCCGGTGCTGGACGTCGGCGCGGTCAGCGTCGCCGCCATCATGGTCGGCTGGTCGAAACCGGCCAGGTGGGTCTGCCAGAAGGTCTTGCTGCCCTCGGCATCGCGGCCCAGCAGCCAATCGACGTAATCCGCGTAATGCCCGGCGGGCTGCGGCGTGGTGTCAGACATCGCCGCCTGAATCACCTCGCCCAGCACCGCCGCGCTGCTCCAGCCGTCCAGCAGAATGTGGTGGAAGGTCCAGACCAGTTTCCACAGCGTCTCGCTCTGGCGAACCAGCAGCACGCGCATCAGCGGCGCGGCGTGCAGGTCGAACGGGGTTTCCCGCTCGGCCACCAGCACGTCCGCGAGGGATTGATCGCCAGCGCGCAGGTCAAGTTCGCGCACGACCAGCGCCGCATCGCGACGAATCAGCTGCACTGGCTGTTCGCTGCCAGGCACGCGCAGGAACGCCGCACGCAGGATCGGATGGCGCTGAACCGCCGCCGCCCATGCCGATTTGAAGCGGGCCACCGGCAAGTGTTCGATGTCCAGCGCCACCTGATTGATGTACAGGTCGCGAGCGCTGGCGGGATCGGCGAACTCGCTGCCGCTCAGCTCGGTGTGGAACAGCAGGCCTTGCTGCATCGGGGTCAGTGGGTACAGCTGTTCGATGTCCCAGGCCGCGACCGGCAGTGCGTCGAGTTGCGCCTGAGTCAGAGCAAGTGCCGGGAAGTCCGACGGGGTGACCGCAGAGTGGCGACGGCAGTGTTCGATCACCTCGTCCAGCGCTTCGGCATACGCATCGAGCAGGCGCTGAACCGACGCGGATTCATGGCGGTCGCCGCTGAAACTGCAGGTCAGGCTGAATTGGCCGTCACGGATCTGCGCGTCGATGGACAGCTCGCCATTCAGTGGCGCATCGGCGGCGCGCTGGGCACCGCTGCCCTCCTCGGCCAGGCTGAAAAGCCCGCTGCTGTGTTGCAGCCGGCCCATGTAATTGAACAGCACGCAGCCGTCCAGCGCCGGCAAGGCTTCACCGCGCAGATGGCGCAACAGGCCATAACCCAGGCCGCCGTTGGGCACGGCGCGCAGGGTTTCCTTGGTGTGTTTGAGGGCGGCGTCGAGGTCGTCGTCGGCATGCAGACTGACCGGGTACAGGCTGGTGAACCAGCCGACGGTGCGCGCCGGGTCAACCCCGTCGAACAGGTCTTCGCGGCCGTGGCCTTCCAGGGCAATCATCGCCCGGGATTCGCCGCTCCAGCGCTTCATCGCCCGCACCAGCGCGGTCAGCAGCAGGTCGTTGATCTGCGTGCGATATGCCGCCGGGGCCTCGCTGATCAGCCGGTCAGTGCGCGCGGCGTCCAGTTGCAGGTGCAGTTGACGCACGTGGTTTTGACGCGCTTCGCCCTGGGGATTGGCGCAAGGCAATTCCGGTGCTGACGGCAGGTTGCGCCAGTAATCGGCTTCGGCGAGCACGGCGTCGCTGTAGGCGAAATCCAGCAGGCGGTTGGCCCAGCGCTGGAAGGACGCGGTCTTGTCGCCGAGGTCGATGGCGAGGCCCGCTTGCGCCTGGGTGTAGGCGTTTTGCAGGTCCTCCAGCAGAATGCGCCACGACACGCCATCCACCACCAGGTGATGCACCACCAGCAACAGACGTTCGCCGCCTTCGGCCAGTGTGAAATGCACGGCGCGCAGCAGCGGGCCGTCTCTCAGATCGAGGCTGGTTTGGGCTTCGTCGCAGGCTAGGGTCAACTCATCGATGCTGATTGTGCGCTTCCAGATCAGGCCGTCTTGGGCCTGCTTGTCAGTGGGAAGCTCGTCACTAGAAAACCCGGCGCGATAGCGTTGCTGCCACTGGCCGTTGTCCTGCTGCACAAACCTCATGCGCAGGGCATCGTGATGGTTAAGTATGGCGTCAAGGGCCTGAGTCAGCGCCGGCAGGTCCAGCGCTTCGCCCGGGTTCAAGAGCAGCGACTGGTTCCAGTGGCTGCGGTTCTTCATCGGTTGCTGGAAGAACCAGTGCTGAATCGGCGTCAGCGGGATGTCGCGGTTCAGCTCGATGCGCTCAACCGCGGGCGCGTCCTGACTGACCACCTGAGCGACTTGGGCCAGCTCGGCGATGGTCTGACGCTCGAACATCTGCCGGGGCGACAGCACGATGCCGGCCTTGCGGGCGCGAGAGATGATTTGCAGGCTGAGGATCGAGTCGCCGCCGAGGGCAAAGAAGTTGTCCTGACGCCCGATTTGCGCGACGCCGAGCAGGTCTTGCCACAACGCCGCCAGTTGGGTTTCGACCCCGGCCAGCGGCGCTTCGAAGCTCCGCTGTTGAATCTGTGGGTCGGGCAGCGCCTTGCGGTCGAGCTTGCCGTTGGCCGACAGCGGCAGGCTCTCCAGGGTGACGAAGTGCGCCGGGACCATGTAGTCCGGCAGGCGCTGTTTCAGCTGGCTGCGCAGCTGTTCTTCGTCGAAATCATCGGCGACCAGATAGCCCACCAGTTGCATGCCAGTCGCCAGCTCACGGGCAATGACCACGGCTTCGCTGACCGACGGATGATCCAGCAGCGCCGCTTCGATCTCGCCGATTTCAACCCGCAAGCCCCGCAGTTTGATCTGGTGATCGAGACGGCCGAGGTATTCCACCACGCCGTCGGCACGCCAGCGCGCCAAGTCACCGGTGCGATACAGGCGCTCGCCGCTGCCGAACGGGCTGGCAACGAAACGCTCGGCAGTCAGCCCCGGACGCAGGTGATAGCCGCGAGCCAGACCGTCACCGCTGATGTACAGCTCGCCCGGTACGCCGATGGGTTGCGGGTTGAGGCGGCTGTCGAGAATGTGGATCTGCAGGTTGGCGATGGGGGCGCCGATCGGGACGGAAACGCCCGGTTCATCAACGCAGGTCCAGTGGGTGACGTCGATGGCCGCTTCGGTCGGGCCATACAGATTGAACAGGCCGGCGTTGGGCAGGCGCTGCAGGGTTTCCCGCGCCAGATCGGCGGGCAAGGCTTCGCCGCTGCACACGATGCGTTTCAGCGAAGCGCAGCCGGTGAGATCGTCCTGAGCCATGAAGGCACCGAGCATCGACGGGACGAAGTGCAGCGTGGTGATCTGCTGTTGTTCGATCAGCGTCTTCAACACCAGCGGATCGCGGTGATCCCCCGGCTGAGCGACCACCAGACGCGCGCCGACCATCAACGGCCAGAAGAACTCCCAGACCGACACGTCGAAACTGAAGGGCGTTTTTTGCAGCACGGCGTCTGATGCGTCGAGGGTGTAGGCCTCTTGCATCCAGGCCAGACGGTTGAAAAGTGCTGCGTGGGTGTTGCCCGCGCCCTTGGGTTTACCGGTCGAGCCCGAGGTGTAAATCATGTAGGCCAGTTGTTCGGGGTGCAGATCAACCTTAGGCGCCGTGACGGGGTAACCCGCCAGCGCCAGATGATCCAGATTCACCACCCGCAGGCCTTCCACAACCGGCAGATCGTCGATCACCGCATCGTGGCTCAGCAGCAGACCAATTCCGGCATCTTCCAGCATGTAGCGCAGACGATCAGCGGGATATTCAGGGTCCAGCGGCACATAAGCGGCACCGGCTTTCAGCACCGCATACAGCGCAACCACCATTTCCACCGAACGCAACGCCGCGACGCCGACCAGCGACTCCCGGCCGACGCCCTGCTCCCGAAGGTAATGCGCCAGTTGATTCGCGCGCTGATCCAGCGCCTGATAACTCAGCAACTCATCGCCAAAGCGCACCGCCCCCCGCTCGGGATGCACCTGCGCCAGACGCTCAAAGTGGCGATGAACAAAAGGTTCATCGGCAGCCCAATCCCGCGCCGTGTCATTGACCAACGCCAACTGCGCACGGTCTTCAGCATCCAGCCATTCGAAATCGCCAATCGCAATGTCCGGCCGCTCCAGCAACTCGGCAAACAGCTGCTCAAAACGCCCATGCAGCCGCTCGATGCTGCCGTGATCGAACAGATCCGTGGCGTAATTCCAGTTGCCCGCCAGCTCCCCCGCCGCGTTTTCCCAGGTGTGCAGCGCCAGGTCGAACTGCGCGCTGCCGTTGTCCAGCGGCATCAGCGTCGCGTTGAGGCCGGGCATCAATTGCAGCGCTTCGTCCTGGCGCTGCTGATGGTTGTAGAGCACCTGAAACAGCGGGTTGTGGCTGAGGCTGCGTTCCGGCGCCAGGGCGTCCACCAGTTGCTCGAACGGCAGGTCCTGGTGGGCTTGGGCGCCTTGGGACGCCAAGCGAACGCCGTCGATGATCTGATTGAAACTGGCGTCGGCCCGGACGTCGCCGCGCAGAATCTGGGTGTTGACGAAGAAGCCGATCAGGCCCTCGGTCTCGGCACGCTGACGCCCGGCAATGGGCACGCCGATGCGCAGATCGGTCTGCCCGCTCATCCGCTGCAACAGCACTTGATAGGCGGCGAGCAGGACGGTGAAGAGTGTCACGCCGCGCCGGCGGGCCAGTTCACGCATGCGGCCGGACAGCGCCGCGTCGAAGCTGAACGGCAGGCGCGCGCCACGGAAACTCTGGCGCGCCGGACGCGAACGGTCCGCCGGCAATTCCAGCACCGGCGGCTCGTCGCCCAGTTGTTGCTGCCAGTAGGCGAGTTGCCGGTCACCCTCGCCCGCGTCCAGGCAGGCGCGCTGCCACAGGGCGACATCGGCGTACGTTAGGGGCAGCGGTGGCAGTGAGTCAGTGTCGTTTTGAATGGCAGCGCGATAGGCTTCGACGAAATCCAGCAACAGCACTTGAATCGACCAACCGTCGGCGATGATGTGGTGCAGACACACCAGCAACACATGCTCATCCGGGCCGCGTTCGATCAACGCCACGCGCCACAGCGGGCCCTGGGCCAGGTCGAACGGGCGTCGGGCGAACGCATCGGCCAGCGCCTGCATCTCGCCCTCGTCGTCTGCGTGCAGACGTTCGAATGGCAACGACTGATCGCCGAGAATCACCTGCTCCGGCGTGCCGTCTTCAGCGGTGGCGAACACCGTGCGCAGGCTGGGATGACGCTCGGCCACGCGCTGGAAAGCCGTTTGCACGGCGCCGATATCCAACTTGCCCTTCAGGCGCAACGCACCCGGCAGGTGATAGGTGCTGTTGCCCGGTTCCAGTTGCTCGAGAAACCACAGACGCTGCTGGGAAAACGACGCCGGGCTGCGCTCGCCCGCCACGCCCGGTGGCACCGGCAACGACGACGCGTCCAGGCCCTGCTCACGCAGCTTGTTCAGAAACACCCGACGCTGAGCGCTGCCAAGGCTGAGGAAACGCGTGGCCAGGGCCAGCAGCTTGCTCCGGGAAGTCATGCTCGGTTGCGACATCAGTTGCTTTCCTCCAGCTCATTCATTAACTCGTCCAGGGCATCGAGCCGGTCGAGTGTCAGGGTCTGCCCCTGCAAGGTGTCGATCAGCGCCGCCTGGGCGGCGACGGTGGTGGCTTCGAAGGCCTGGGCCAGCGGTATGCTCACGCCGAGGCGCTCGCGAATCCGCGACAGCAGCCGCGTCGCCAGCAACGAATGGCCACCCAGTTCAAAGAAGTTGTCGTGACGACCGACCTGCTCAACCTTGAGCAGGCTCTGCCAGAGCTCGGCGAGCACTTCCTCGCGCTCGCCCTGTGGCGCTTCGAACTCGCGTTCTTCCAGGCTCGGCGCCGGCAGCGCCTTGCGGTCGAGCTTGCCGTTGGCGTTGCGCGGCATTTGCGCCAGCACGACGATGTGCGCCGGCACCATGAACGCCGGCAGGGTTTGCGCTAGCGCGGTTTTCAGCACGTCACTGGACAACGCCTGCTGCGCCTCGGCGACCACGTAGGCCACCAGTTGCGGGCCGTGGGCCGTCGGTTGCGCGCTGACCACCGCGTCGTGCACCGAGGGTTGCGCCAACAGCAGGTTTTCGATTTCGCCCAGCTCGATGCGCTGGCCGCGGATCTTCACCTGGAAGTCGGCACGGCCGACGTATTCCAGTGCGCCGTCGGCGTTCCAGCGGGCCAGGTCGCCGCTGCGATACAGCCGCGCACCGGCCTCGCCAAACGGATCCGGCAGGAAGCGCTCGGCGGTCAGGCCTGGCCGCGCGGCGTAGCCACGGCCCACACCGACGCCGCCGATGTACAGCTCGCCCACCACACCGGGCGCCGCCAGTTGTAGATGGGAATCCAGCACGTACAGGCAGTTGTTGTCGGTGGGCCGGCCAATCGGCATGTTGGCGTTGAGCGCCGGCGCGGCGATCAGGGTGTGCAGCGCGACATCGTCGGCGCACTCGGCCGGACCGTAGGCGTTGACCAGCGGGACCTCGGGGTAGCGCGCAAACCAGCGCGCGGCGAGATCAGTGGTCAGCGCTTCGCCGGTCGGCAGCAGCCAGCGCAAGGCATCGAGCCGCTGGGGCGCGACTGCGAGCATGGCGTCGATCATCGCCGGCACGCATTCCAGGACGCTGACCTGATTGGCCGCGACTTCTTCCAGCAGGCGCTGCGGGTCCTGCACCACGGCGTCCGGCAGAATCTCCACGCGCCCGCCAAACAGCGGCGCGGTCAGGAACTGCCACACGGAAATGTCGAACCCGGTGGCGGCGGTCTGGGCAATGACATCGCCTTCGCCCAGGCGCAGATACGGCAGCTTGGACATCTGGTTGTTGAGCATGCCGCGCTGATTGACCATCACCCCTTTCGGCTCGCCGGTGGAACCGGAGGTGTAAATGACGTAAGCCAGTTGCTCGGCGGTGGCGTAGCGGCCGGGGTTCTGGTCAGCAAGGGAATCGCTTCCGGCCAGCACGTCCTCAAGCACCCGCACACGGGGCTTACGTTCAGCCAGCGCGACAATCGCCTCGACCTGAGGCAGACACTCCCGCGGCGTCAGCAATACCGGCGCGGCGCTGCTGCCCAGCATGCGCGCGCTGCGCCCGGCCGGGTGACGATCATCCAGGGCCAGATAGGCCGCACCGGCCTTGAACGCGCCGACGATCATGCTCAACAACGGCAGGCCGCGCGGTGCAAACAGCGCCACTACATCATCGCCCTGCACGCCCGCTGCGATCAGGCCGTGACCGATGCGGTTGGCCTGACGATTCAGCTCGCGGTAGGTCAGGCTGTGACCCTGACAGCGCGCCACTTCCTGGGCAGGATGGGCCAGCACCCGCGCCTCGAAACGCTCCAGGTAGCTGATGTCGTACCAGTGTTTTTGCACCGGGCCGAGCCCTTGGGCCAGCAACTGCTCGCGCTCCGTTTGCTCAAGGATCTGCAACTGGCTCAGCGTCTGCTGCGGGTTGTCGATCAACTGCGTGAGCAGACGGCGGAAGTGGCTGACCAGCATGCCCATGTCGGCGTCGTCGAAGTGCCGGGTGTCGTAGGTCAGCTGCAATTGCAGGGATTCGCCCGGCAGCAACACCACGGTCAACGGGTAGTTGGTGTGGGTGCGGTTGGCCAGCGGGTTGATGCGGTATTCGTTCACGGCCTGTTGCACCTCGGCGCCCAACGGAACGTTCTCGAAAACAAACAGGCTGTCGAACAGCGGCTGGCCGCGCGGGGTGTCGGCGAGCAGCTGAATGTCGGCCAGGGACAAATGTTCGTGCTGGCGCATGTCGGCGTTCTGCCCCTGCAAGGCGTTGAGCAAGTCCAGCGCCGAGGCGCCGAGGCCCGGCCGGCGGATGCGCAGCGGCAAGGTGTTGATGAACAGCCCCAGTGCGCCTTCGATGCCTTCCAGCTCGGTCGGGCGACCGGCCACGGTGACGCCGAACAGCACTTCGTCGCGGTCGGCATGGCGCATCAGCAACAAGGCCCAGGCGGCCTGCACGAAGGTGTTGGCGGTCAGGCGATGCTGACGCGCTTGTTCGGCGAGTTTTGCGGTCTGCTCGACGCCCAGCGCCAGGGTGACGTCGCGCATTTGCGAATCTCCCTGAGGGCTATGGCGGTACGGCAGCGGCGTGACGTCGGTGAAGCCCGCCAGCGCGTTGCGCCAGTAATCGCGGCTGACCGCTTCGTCCTGCTCGGCGAGCCAGGCGAGGAAGTCGCGATACGGCCGCGCCGGCGGCAGGCTGACCTGACGGCCCTCAAGGAACGCGCGGTAATGGGCGAAGAACTCGGTGAGCATCAGGCCCCGGCACCAGGCGTCGATCAGCGCGTGGTGGTGGCTCTGAACGATGCGGAAATCCGCCTCGCCGAACTTGATCAGGCGCAGGCGCAGCAACGGCGCGCGGGCGAAATCGAAGCCCTGCTCGCGCTCGCTTTTCAGCAGCTCTTCAAGCTCCGCTTCGGCGGCGTCGCGGGACAGATGGCTGAGGTCGATCAGTTGCACCGGCGACGGCACGCGACGCATGACAATCTGACGCTGCACGCCGCTCTCCAGGCCGTGAAACGCCGTGCGCAACGCCGGGTGGCGCTGCACCACTTGCTGCCAGGCGAATTTGAACGCGTCGAAATCCACGTGGGCGCCGACGTCGTACTGATCCTGCATCAGGTAGATGCCATTGCCCTGCTCCAGCAGGCTGTGCAGCAAAATGCCCTGCTGCATCGGCGCCAGCGGCAGAATGTCTTCGATCTCGCGCGCGGGAATGCCCAGCCCGTCGAGCTGATCCTGATTCAGGCCGGCCAGAGGGAAGTCAGACGGCGTCAGGCCGGCGTTGGATTCATCGCCGCAATGGGCGATCAGCTGCAGCAATTGCGCTTCATACAGCGCCACCAGTTGCTCGATGCTGTCGCGGCTGAAACGCTCGCGGCTGAAGGTCCAGTCCAGCTGCAACTGGCCGTCGCGCACCTGCCCGTCCACCGCCAAAGCATTGGCCAGCGGCCCTTGGGGGCAACGCAGATTGCCCGGCGTGCGGCTCGACAATGCGAACAGCGCGCCCTCGCTGTCGTCGAAACGGCCGAGGTAGTTGAAGGTCACGCCTTGGCCGATCAACTCCGGCAAATCGGCGCCGGCCAAGTGCTTCAAGACGCCGTAGCCGAGGCCTTTTTCCGGTACCGCGCGCACGGCTTCCTTCACCGACTTGAGGGTGGCGATTGCGTCATCCGCGGCGTCCAGGGCCAGCGGGTACAAGCTGGTGAACCAGCCGACGCTGCGGCTCAGGTCCAACTCGCCGGTGACGTCCTCGCGGCCATGACCTTCGAGGCTGATGACGTGGCGACGGCGGCCGCTCCACTGCCACAGCGCCTGGGACAGCGCCGCCAGCAGCAGATCATCGATGCGTGTGCGGTAGGCGGCCGGGGCTTCGCTGAGCAGGCGACGGGTAGCGGTCGCGTCGAGTGTCAGGTGCAGGGTTTCGCCGTCGCCGACAAGGCTTTCCACCGACGCATCACCGGGCAGGACGGCATCGGCGGCGTTCAGCCCTTGCCAGTACGGAAGCTGTTTTTGCAGTTCTGGGCTGTGCGCCAGGGTGCTCAACGATTGCGACCAGGTCTGGAAGCTGGCGGTTTTATCGGCCAATGCCACGCGCTTTCCAGCCGCCAGTTGGCTGTAAGCCAGTTGCAGATCTTCCAGCAGCACCCGCCACGAGACGCCGTCCACGGCCAAGTGATGGATCGCCAGCAGCAACCGAGCCTCGCCCGATGGCAGGCGCGCATGGACCACCCGCAGCAGCGGACCGGTGTCGATGTTCAGGCTGCGCTGGGCTTCATCGTTCAGTGAATCGAGGTCGTCTTCGCGGCTCATTTCACAGGTCCACAGCACGCGCTCGGCACTTTCGCTGTCGCGGTAACGCTGCTGCCACTGGCCTGCATCGTTCTGATGGAAGCTTAGACGCAGGCTGTCGTGATGGGCCAGCACGGCCGCAAGGGCCTGTTGCAACCGCGCGGTGTCCAGCGCCTCGGGCACGTCGAGCAGCAACGACTGGTTCCAGTGTTGACGCTGGGCGATGGGCAGGCTGAAGAAGCGCGCCTGAATCGGCGTCAGGGCAAACTCGCGGGGTGCGACCGCCGCCGTGACGGGCGCGGCGACAGGTTTGGCTTCGGCCACCGTGGCGACCTGGGCGAGTTCGGCGATGGTCTGTTTTTCGAACAGCTGCTTGGGCGTCAGGCGGATGCCCTGACGCCGGGCACGGGCGATGATCTGCAGGCTGAGAATCGAGTCGCCGCCGAGGGTGAAGAAGTTGTCGTGACGGCCCACCGCGTCGACGTTCAGCGCCGCTTGCCACAGCGCGGCGAGTGCGGCTTCGACCCCTTCACGGGGCGCTTCGAAATCGTCGGACGCCAGGGTCGGCGTCGGCAGCGCGTTGGCGTCGAGCTTGCCGTTGGCGGTCAGCGGGAAGGCATCGAGGGTCAGGATGTGGTTCGGCACCATGTAGTCCGGCAGGCTCTGGGCCAGCTGTGTGCGCAGCGCCTCGCCGTCCACCGTTGCACCACTCGCCACCAGCGCATAAGCGATCAATTGGCCGCGATCATCGACGCGCACGTGGGCGTCACGCAGGCCGTCCAGCTGGCGCAGGCGCTGGGCGATTTCACCCAGGGCCACGCGGTAGCCGCGCACCTTGACCTGATCGTCGGCACGGCCGAGGAACTGAATCTGACCGTTGGCCAGCAAGCGCGCGCGGTCACCGCTGCGGTACAACCGCGTGCCGTTGCCGCTCGGATCAGGAATAAACGCCGCAGCGGTCATCGCCGGACGCTGGTGATACCCGCGCGCCAGACCCGGCCCGCCGATGTACAGCTCACCGACGTCGCCCTGCACCACCGGTTGCAGCTGATCGTTGAGAATCAGCGCCACGGCATTCGGCAGCGGACGCCCGACGGGCACGCTGTCGCCCATCGACTCTTCAAACGCCTCATTACTCAGCACGCCGACGGTGGTTTCGGTCGGGCCGTAGTGGTTGATCACCCGGCAGCCGGGCTTTAAGCGCTTCACCTGCGCGACCAGCTCCCACGGCAGCGTATCGCCGCCAAGGATCAGCGCGTGTTCCGGCAGCACATCGGCCGCATTCGTCGCCTGCAGCAGGCCGTTCAAATGGGTCGGCACGATCTTCAGCACACCCACCTTGTGCTCGGCCATGTAGGCGGCAAAGCGGTCGGCGTCGTTGGTGCGGTCGGGGCTGATCAGGTGCAGCGAACGCGCCGAGCACAGGGCGCCGAACAGCACGGTGTGGCCCAAGTCGGCGCCGACGGTCGAGACCATGGCCATGCTCGCCTCGGGCGTCAGATCAAGCCGGGCGAGCAAGGCCTGCACGTAATCCGCCAGTGCACCGTGACTAATCACCACCCCTTTCGGCGTGCCGCTGGTGCCGGAGGTGTAGATCAGGTACGCGGCCTGATCGGCGCGGGGTTGCAGGTCCAGGGCTTGGGGCGGCAACAAGCGCCAAGGGGCATCGGCCGCCATGCTGACGACATCGCCTTGGAAGTCGCCCGGCGCCGCCACGTCGCTGATCAACCCGCTGGCACCACTGTCGGCCAGCACAAACGCCTGACGCTCGGTCGGCCATTTCGGGTCCATCGGCACAAATGCGGCGCCACTCTTGAGCACCGCCAGCAGGCCGACGACGAACTCCAGCGAGCGCTCCAGCAGAATACCCACGCGGCTTTCCACGCCCACACCGGCCTGGCGCAAATGCTGCGCCAGTTGGTTGGCCTGGGCATCGACCTCGGCAAAGCGGGCGCTGCGCTGTTCGTCTTGCAGCGCCAGACGATCGGGCTGCGCACACACGCTGGCATCCCACAGGCTCAGCACATCAGTGGCCGGGAACGTCACCGTTTCCGCCGCGACGAATGAAGGCCCGGCGCCGATCCGCAGATCAGCCAGACGCACCTGAGGTTGCGCCACCACTTGCGCGCAGATCCACAGCAGATCACCCGCAAGACCGGCGATGCGCGGCTCGTCAAACAGGTCGCAGGCATAGGTGAACACCGCCTGAATGCCGTCGGCGTCGTCGGTGATGTCCAGGCCTAAATCGAAATGCGCCGAGTAGTCGTCGAGCTGGCTGACGTCCATGCGCACGCCGGCCATTTCAACGTTCTGCGGCAGCGGGAACTGCTGGGTGAATTTCACCTGGCACAACGGGTTGTGGCTGAGGTTGCGCGACACGCCGAGGGCTTCGACCAGTTGCTCGAACGGCAGGTCCTGATGGTGTTGCGCGCCCAGCGCGGTGTGGCGCAAGGCCTCAATCAGCGTGCTGAACGATTGCTGCGGCGACACCTCGCTGCGCAGCACCAGGGTGTTGACGAACAGCCCGATCAATCCTTCGGATTCGGTGCAGGTACGCCCCGCCACCGGCACGCCGACGCGCAGATCGGTCTGGCTGCTGTAACGCTGGAGCAGGGTTTTGTAGGCGGCGAGCATGACCATGAACAGGGTCGCGCCGTGGCGACTGGCGAGGTCGCGCAGACTTTGGCTCAAGTCGCGGTCGAGGGCGATGGCGTAGCGGGCGCCGCGGTGGCTTTGCTGGGCCGGACGCGGGCGATCGGCTGGCAGGTTCAAAACGGTCTGGGCATCACCCAATTGCTCACGCCAGTACGCCAGTTGGCGCTGACCTTCGCCACCGGCCAGACGCGCGCGCTGCCAGGCGGCAAAGTCGGCGTATTGGATCGGCAGCGGCGGCAACGCCGGCTCCGCGCCCTTTACATGGGCGCTGTACAGCGCGGCGAATTCCTTGAGCATGACCTGCACCGACCAGCCGTCGGCGATGATGTGATGCAGCACCAGCACCAGTTGCTGCCGATCCGCCGCCAACCGCACATTGAGCACGCGCCACAGAGGACCGTTCTGCAAATCCATCGGTTGCTCGACGGCTGCTCTGGCCAATTCGCTCAACGCCTCCTGCGGGTCGGTGTCCTCGCTCAGGTAATGGCGTTCGATCAGCACGGGGCCCGACGCGTGAATGCGCTGCACCAGCTTTTCGTTGGCGTCGATGGCGAAGGTGGTGCGCAGGCTTTCATGGCGGGCGGCCAGGTCGTCGAAACTGCGTTGCAGCGCGGCGTCATCCAGTGCGCCGTTGAGGCTCAACTGGCCGCACAGGTGATAGGCGCTGCTGTCCGGCTCCAGCTGCGCGAGGAACCACAGGCGCTGCTGGGCAAAAGACTGCTCGGGGTCGCTGTCGCGGGAAATCAGCGGTACGCCAGCAGGGCGTTCGGCGCTGCGGGGCTGGGTGGAGACGTGGACAGCGACGTGGGCGTTGAAGGCGCCAAGGGTCGGGTGCTCGAACAGGTGGGCGGGCTCAAGTGTCAGGCCCAGCTCACTGTTCAGGCGCGACAGCACTTGCACCACGCCGACCGAATCACCGCCACGGGCGAAGAAGTGATCCGCGGCATTCAGATCGCTTTTGCCGAGGACCTCCTGCCACGCGGCCAGGACTTCCGGCAGCAGCGGCGATGCATCAGCGGCAACGTCCGCGCTGTCCGTATCGAGCAAGCGGCCGTCCTGCCAGATCGCGAAGCTGTCGAGGCTGCCGTTCTGCCAGCCGCTGCGACAGGCGGAACGTTGCAGCTTGCCGCTGGTGGTGCGCGGCAGTGCGCCCGGCTCCAGCAGCACAATGACTTTCGGCGCCACCAGAAACAGCTCCGACACCGCGTCGCGCACCGCTTCACAAATCATCGGCGGCTTCATCAGACGGCGCACGTTGCGGCTGATTTCCAGGGCCAGGCCAACGCCTTCGACGCCCTGCTCGTCCGTCACCGGGAAGGCGGCGATGCGCCCGCGACGCAGCAGCTCGACGCTTTTCTCCAGCGCCTGTTCGATGTCCTGGGGGTACAGGTTCTGGCCGTTGAGGATGATCAGATCCTTCAAGCGACCGGTGATGAACAACTCGTTGTCGCTGGCAATGCCCAGATCGCCGCTGCGCAACCAGCGCTGGCCGTCTTCCTCGACGAAGGTCTGCGCGGTCGCTTCGGCGTTCTGCCAATAGCCCTGGGCGACGCTTGGCCCGGCTATCCAGATTTCGCCGACGTGGCCGGACGCGAGGGGCTGCAGCGTGGCCGGATCGACAATCCGCAGGTCATGATCGGGCCGGCACCAGCCGCACCCCGGCAGACGACTCTTCGCATTCTGATTGGCGAACACCGCCTCGGCTGCATCCCCGGCGGCGAGCTGGCTGCCGTCGAAATGCTTGATGCCGAACGGCCTGTCGCGCTCGGCGGCGCTCACGTACAGCGTCGCTTCGGCCAGACCATAGCTCGGGGTCAGGGCGCGGCGGTTGAAACCGGCCGGCGCAAAATGCTCGCTGAAGGCATCCAGGGTGGCGATGCGGATCGGCTCGGAGCCGGAAAACGCCAGGCTCCAGTTGTCCAGTGTCAGGTTTTTCACCGCACTGGGTTTGATGCGCTCGACGCACAGGCGATAGGCGAAATCCGGGCCGCCGGAGAAGGTCCCGCCGTACTGACTCATCGCTTCCAGCCAGCGCGCCGGGCGGCCGAGGAAGTAGTTCGGCGACATCAGCGTCAGCGTGCCGCCGTAGTACAGCGGCAACAGCAGACCGCACATCAGGCCCATGTCGTGGTACAGCGGCAGCCAGCTGACCCAGCTCTCCAACCCCGAATCGGAGACGAAGTGCCGGGCCATGGCGACTTCGTTGGCCATGAGATTGTCGTGGGAGACCATCACGCCTTTTGGCGCGCTGGTTGAGCCCGAAGTGTATTGCAGAAACGCCAGCGACGCGGTGTCGATCAGCGGCGCCTGAAAGCCTGCGTGCCCGTCGGTGATCTCTTCGACCGCAGCGAAACGCCCGCCAGCGGGCATGAACGGCTGCAACAGGTGTTGGAATTTATCCAGGTCTTCCCGGCGCCCGAGGACCATCTGCGGCGCGGCGTCGTGGAGGATGCCGGTCAACCGGTCGAGGTGGGTCTGCCGGTTGTACTCAGGGGCGAAGGCCGGCACCGCGATGACCCTGGCGTACAAACAGCCGAGGAACGCCGCCGCGTAATCCGCGCCGGTCGGCAGGATCAGCACGCACCGCTCGCCGCCCTGCGCGCCAAGGTGCTGCTGCAGGCAAGCGGCAATCGACCGCGCCTTGGCATCCAGCTCGGCGTAGGTGGTCAGCAGCGGCGGCTGGTCCTCGTGGACGATGTGTCGAAGAGCAATCCGGTCCGGCTGGGTCTGCGCATAAAAGCCCACCAGTTCGGGAAAATGCGCGGCCTGATCTCGTATGGATTTCATTCTTTCACCTGTTTGTATCGGCAAGGCTCAACCCGCAGGCCGCGCAAAGGCGGCCCACAACGTTGTGAGAAAAGAGTGGGTGGCCGTTTACGACCACCGCAGTGACGGGCTTTTTTGAAGGCCCGGGCTTAGCGCGCGAGCTTCAGCGCTACGCGAGGCTCAGCCTGCAACGACCCATGCCCTGAGCGCGCCGAACACGGTTGCGCCTGATCGCCGAAGATCGATTCGACGACCTCCTGAGAACGGATCGCCAGCACCGACAACAGGGTGTCGCTCAAACCGTGGCTGTCTTCGCAGCAACCCTGCAGGAAAATCCCCGCTTCGCTGCCGGGGGTCAGGGGCAAGCGGTAATGACGGTCAACGTTGGCGCCCTGGATGTATTGCTGAATACCCGAGAGCAGCTCCAGGTGATAGTCGCGGCGATAACCAGTGGCGAGCACCACGACGTCGAAGGTCTCGCTGTGCATCTGGTCATGGGGCGCATCGCGCAGGAACAGCTCGATGCCGTCGGCGGCGACTTCGGCGTGCACCACTTCGCGGTTGGTGAGCATGCGGTGACGCTCTTCGCCGCGCACCTTCTGCTGGTACATGCGCTGGAAGATGGTCTCGATCAGGTCGGTGTCGACCACTGAATAGTTGGTGTTGCGGAACTCGTCGAACAGCGCGACGCGGCGCTCCTGACTGTGGTTGAAGATGGTGTCGGTGAACGACGGGTTGAAGATCTGATTGACGAAGGGGCTGTCATCGGACGGTTTCAGCGCACTGCCACGAATCACCAGCGTGGCCTCAACATTGTCGAAGCGCGAGGCCAGGTCTTCGAAGATTTCCGCCGCGCTCTGGCCGCCACCGACCACCGCCACGCGCACCGGGCCAGGGCGATTGGCGAGGAGTTTTTCGATGCCGCCGCGATAGCCGGCAGAATGCAGCACGCGCGCGTCTTCAAGTCCGTCGAAGGCCACCGGCGCCTGGGGAATGCCGCCGATGCCGAACACCAGATTGCGCGCGCGACGACGGGAGATTTCGCCGTGCTCATCGCGAGACAACACGTCCATGGCGACAAAGCGGCCGTCTTCGAAATGCGGCTCCACCGACATCACTTCGGCACCGTAATGGGCCTGTTCGTTGAAGTGAGACGCGGCCCAGGTCAGGTAGTCCGTGTACTCCTCGCGGGTCGGAAAGAAGGTCTTCAGGTTGATGAAGTCCTGCAGGCGGCCGCGCTCGTTGAGGTAGTTGACGAAGGTGAAACGGCTGGCCGGATTGCGCAGGGTCACCAGGTCCTTGAGGAAGGAAATCTGCATGGTGGAACCGTCGATCAGCATGCCTTCGTGCCAGTTGAACGCCGGCTTTTTCTCGAGGAAACACACGTGGGGCGCCAGACCGCTGCGCTGGGCATGCTCCTGGGTGGCAATGGCCAAAGCCAGGTTCGACGGGCCGAAACCGATGCCGATGAAGTCGTAGACGAGTTCCATGCTTCCCTCTCGTAAGGCGCGATGCGCGATCGACTCCGGCAGCCGGACGACAAGGTCGCTGGCGCCGGATGGCAGTTCACGCGCATCAAAAATGTTTAAGACTGATTCTCATTAACATGACGACTGAGGCTGACGACTGTTTAGTCCCGGTCGCCGAAATTTCTTACAACGCCTCGGCTGCCTTTATCTGGTAGGCGGCACCGATCTCCTCCACCGCGTCGCGGCTGGCGTTTTCGCGGCGATCGCCCTGCAGCTCGCTGAGCTGGCCGGACTCCATCTTCACCAGACGGTCGGCGAGGTCGAAGTACTGGTCGTCGTGGCTGATGGCAAACACCGTGACGCCATCCTTTTTGAACATCGGCAGCAGCTCGCGGTAGAAAAAGCGGCGGAACAACGGGTCCTGATCTGCGGCCCATTCGTCCAGCAGGAGAATGTCGCGCTTCTCCAGCAGCGCCAGCATCAGCGCCAGACGCTTGCGCTGCCCCTGGGAGAAGCGCGTGTCGAGTAGATGCCCGTCGGCGAGCTGCACCTTGTGCTTCATGTGCAGTTTTTCCAGCCAGTGCTCGACATCCGCCACGTCAGCGTTCTGCCCGTCGGGACCGAGCAATTGCGCAAACAGGTGGAAGTCGGTGAACACGCTGGCGAACAGCTGACGGTAGGCCAGCCAGTCGTCCGAACCGATGACCTGGCCGTCGATCAGGATCGCCCCCGCCGATGGTCGATACAGGCCACTGAGCAAACGCGCCAGGCTGGATTTGCCGCTGCCGTTGCCGCCCATGAGGAATACGGTTTCGCCCCGGCGCAGGGTCAGGTTCACCGGACCGACATCAAAACCGGGCTCGTCGCCTTGGGGCGCGTAGTGGTATTCGACGTCACGCAGTTCGAGGGTCTGCCAGTGACCGGCGATGTGGCTCGGGGCGACGTCGAAGCTTTCGTGGTGCTCGGCCAGGGCCAGCGACTCGACTTTATCCAGCGCCACGCGCCCGGAGATCTGCGCCGGAATCGCTGCCACCGCCAGCACCAGCGGCGTGCGCATGAACAGCACGGTCAGCGCATAGGTCGCCGCCACTTCCGTCGGCGCCCAGCCCAGGCCGTTGGCCAGGTAGAACGCCAGGCCGATGGTGCCGAGGACCATGATGTTGGCCCAGTTGCTGGCCAGGCCGTGATACCGGTCCGCCAGGGTGAAATGCTCGCGGTAGCGCTGGGCGGCGACGTCGAAGGTTTCTTCGTACAGCCGGCGGGCGCGGTCGCGGTTGAGGGTCAGCTCCTTGCGCCCGTCGATCACGCCTTGATAGCTCTGATAGAGCTTGTCTTCGGACTCACGCAGCGCGCGGATGTGGGCGTTGAGTTTGCCCACCAGCAACCAGCCCACCCCCAGGGTGAACGCCATCCAGCACAGCGTGGTGATGAACAGCGACGGCGACAGCCAGGCCAGATAACTGAACGACGCGACGCTGAGCACCGAGCCGTAGATCAGGTCCGGCAGCTGCACGAAGGCCATGGTCACGGCGCGAATGTCGCTGGACAGGCTGGCGAAGATCTTGGCCCCGCCGATGGATTCGATGCGCTCGATGTTGGTGTCCAGCAGGCGTTTGACCATCACCCGGCGCAGGCCATAAACAAATCGATGGCCCAGCGCGGTCAGCGACAACGACGCACCGGACGCCAGCGCCAGCAGCACGGCGAGCATCAGGCCAAATTGCCACAGCGCGGTGCCGAGGCCTTCGTGGCTGCTGATCATGCGTTGGTTGACGAAGGCAATCACGCCGACGCTCAACAGCCCGCTGCTGACGCTCAGCAGCAGCACCATCGCAAGCGGCCAGCGGTATTGCTGGAAGACCAGACGAACTAATTTCATGAATGACTCCGGGCAGTGAAAACGAAAGACATGACGCGGCGATGCCTAGAGCTCGCCGAGCCGCGCGCGGCAGTGAGACAGGGTGTCGCGCAGGAGGAAATTGACCATGGTCGGCGAGGTGCCGATGACCTTGGCCACGTCGCGCTGGGTGTAGCCCTCGATCTGGCTGAGGTTGAAGACGATGCGCATGCGCTTGGGCAGTTCGTTGAGCGCGCCGACCAATTGACCGAGGGACTCGCGACCGGCCAGCACGCGCTCCGGGGACACCTCGAAACGGATCTGCTCTTGCTGCTCGGCTTCGGCGCCGTGGTTGCGTTCGAGACGCTGGCGGCGAAGACGGTCAATCGACAGATTGCGCACGACGCGAAACATGTAGCGCGCAGGTTCCGCGGACGCGAGGTCGCTTTCGAGCATCTTCACGAAAGCGTCCTGGACCACGTCTTCGGCGCGGGCGCGACAGCCGAGGAATTTTGCCGCCAGGCGCAGCAGTGCCTCGCGGTGGGTGTTGTAGGTGCCCATCAGCGCCTCGAGGCGCGGGTCTCTCGCGCCACGGGTGGCGCCAACACAAGGTGAGCCAAGCCGGGTGGGCTGGCTCATTGCAGGGCGAAAATCCATCTTGTTCGACATCCCTGGTAACAAAGGAACGCGAAGGATAACGCAAACGATTCTCATTGCAACGTAAGAAAGTTTACCGATGGGTGAAACTTTTTCGTCGCGCTTCGAGTCGTTCTGGCCCTGCCGTCTTCATTTCATCAGGCGCAGCTCCAGGTATTGCAGGAGCATGATGGTCTTGCCGTCGTTGATTTCGCCGCTTTCCACCATGGCGATGGCCCGCTCGAAATCCAGCTCCAGGACTTCGATGTCTTCGCCCTCCTCTTCCAGCCCGCCGCCATCGCTGACCCGATCATCGGGCTGATATTCGCCGATGAAAAAGTGAATGCGCTCGGTCACCGAACCCGGGCTCATGAAGGCGTCGAAGATCTTCTTCACCGAACGCACGACGTAGCCGGTTTCTTCTTCGGCTTCGAGGCGAATGCGCTCTTCGGGACTGGCGTTGTCCAGCAACCCTGCTGCCGCTTCGATCAAATATCCATCGTGGCCGTTGACGAAGGCCGGCATGCGGAACTGCCGGGTCAGCACCACGGTGCGGCGTTCGAGGTTGTACAACAGAATCGTCGCGCCATTGCCCCGGTCGTAGACCTCGCGGGTCTGCGACTGCCAACTGCCGTCACGGCGTTGCAGTTCAAAGCTGTACTTCTTGAGCACGTACCAGTTGTCGGAGAGGAGTTGTTCGTCGGTGATGCGGATGGGGGTGGAAGGCATGGTGGTCCTTATGGGTAGGGGGTGGTTGGATTGGGCTTGGGCGGCTACCGAGGATTAAGCAATGACGCAAACCTTGTGGGAGCAAGCTTGCTCGCGAAGGGGCCGGTACATCCGCCACATCTCCAGCGGCTGGAATGCCATCTTCGTGAGCAAGCTCACTCCCACAAGGGCAGCGTTTGCCTTGCGAAAGCAGCGCGTCAGAAAGATGGGCTCTGCTCAATCATGACCACACCAGAGATGTATCAGTTGCCGCAAATCCTGTGGGAGCGAGCTTGCTCGCGAAAAGTGGCGCAGCTGCAAGGGCATCTCTCTGAAAAACCCCGAACTATTATTTCCATCGATTGCCAACATAGGCACGAACGCCGTTCTGTTTGCCCGTGCAAATCCGGATGATGGCGGCACTGATTAACCAGACAAGGATTTGCCCGCAATGTCCATCAACATGACCATTCTGTTGACCCTGATCGTTTCGTTCTCAATCGCTCTGGCCGGCGTGGTGCATATCTGATCTGACGCTGGCCGCACAAGCGCAGTCAGCGCCGAAGCCCGATCCAGCACACCAGACCGGGCCATCGATCGTCACTTGTTTATTCGTGAAAAGCCGCCACCGTCTCCTTGCTGCCGACAAAAAAGCTGTCGGCGACGATGCGCAGCGGTTGCAAGTCCAGATCGCTTTTGCCCGCGTCGATCAGCCGCGCGAAGTGCCCGTACATGGCCGGGTATTCGCCCTCCTCCGACACGGTCTGCGCCACGCCGTCGATGCTGACCTGCGCGCCGCCGGCGTCCAGGCGCATGACGCCGTCGTTGCAGTGCAGCTCAATGCTCCACTGCTCGTTGACGCTGTGATCGAAATCCAGTTCGGCGATCACCCGCACCTCCTCGCCGGAACGCATCTGCAGCGACGCCGCAATCGGCGACTGGCAGTTGCTCGGCACGCTCAGGTTGGCCGACTCGACGAACAGCGCATGGGGCAGCAATTCGGTGACGATCGACAGCGCGTTGATCCCCGGATCGAACACCCCCAGCCCGCCCGCCTGCCAGATCCACGCCTGACCCGGGTGCCATTTGCGCACCTGCTCTTTCCAGTCAATCCGCACCTGCTTGAGGGTCTTGCCCTCCAGCCATTGCGCCGCATTGCTCACGCCCGGGGCGAAGCGTGAATGCCAGGCAAACAGGCCGCTGACGCCCGCGGCATTGACCTCGTCGATCAGGGCGAGCGCTTCGCCCAGGGTCGAGCACGGCGGTTTTTCCACCAGCACGTGTTTGCCGGCCTTCAGCGCCTCTTCAACCAGCGCAAAACGCCCCTGAGGCGGCGTGCAAAAGGCGATGGCGTCCACTGCCGGACCTTCTGCCAGCAGCTCAGCCAGCGAGCTGAAATTGGGCACGCCCGGACAGTGCTGACCCAGCGTCGCCACGGCCACCAGCTCAAAGCGGTCACTGGCGTGGATCGCCGGCACGTGCTGGTCCTGGGCGATCTTGCCGTAACCCACCAGCCCTAAACGAATCGGATGCATCGATGACTCCTGTGATGTTGTCGTTGTTATGACAGACGCGCCCCAAACGAAGCGCCCTAAAGCAAATCAATGAATCGGTGCTGCCTCGCCCTGCTGATATTCGCGGGGGGTGCAGCCGAACTCCCGGCGGAACACCGTGTGCAGGTATTGCGCGGATTTGAAGCCACAGTTTTGCGCGATGTCGGCGATGGCTGAGTCACCGTCTTTCAGACCTGACGCGGCGGCCGTGAGTTTGAAGCTCAATATCTCGTCATGCACGCTGCAGCCGCGTTCCTTGCGAAAGTGCGATTCCAGGGAAGAACGGGAAATGCCCACGTAGCCCGCGACCTGGGCGGTCTTGATGCCCTGGCACGCGTACTGGCGAATGAAGTGCAGCGCCTGCATCACATACGGATTGCCCAGCGGCTGATGCAGGCTGGAGGCCTGAACGTTGATGGCCTCGGGCGGCACCAGAATCTGGCTCGCGGTCGAGGGCATGCCGTGGAGCATCTGGTGCAGCAACTGCGCCGCCGTGCGCCCCATCAGTTGAGTCCCCTGAGTGACCGAACTGAGCGGCACCCGCGTCAGGGTGCGGGTCAGCGGGTCGTTGTCGATGCCGATCAGCGCCACCTGCTCGGGCACCGCAATGCCCGCCGTCAGGCACGCCTGCAGCAACTGCCGCGCGCGGGCGTCGCTGACGGCGATGATGCCGATGGGTTTGGGCAGGCTTTGCAGCCAGGTGATCTGCTGTTCCACGGCGCTGTCCCACAATGGCGCGCTGGTGCTCAGGCCGCGATAGACCTCACCGTGCAAACCGTCGCGCTGCAACAGCCGGCGGAAGGCTTTTTCACGCTCCTGGGCCCAGCGATTGCTTTGCGCTTCCGGCAGGCTGAAACAGGCGAAGCGTGTCAGGCCAGCCTCGATCAGGTGTTCGTAGGCCAGCTTGATCAGGGCGAAGTTGTCGGTGGCGACGTAGGGAATGTGTTTCGGATAGGCCCGCTTGTCCTCGTAGGAACCGCCCACCGCCACCACCGGCACCGTGCTTCCGGCCAGGGCCTCGCCGATCAGCGGATCGTCGAAGTCAGCAATGATGCCATCGCCCTGCCAGCGCTCGATGCCCTTCAGGCGGCAGAGAAAGTCCTCTTCCAGAAACAGATCCCAGGTCGCGCGGGTGCTGCTCAGATAATTGCCGATGCCGGTGATGATGCCGCGGTCATAGATCTTGCCGCCGTTGAACAACAGCGCGATACGGTGAGTGGGCGGGACGGTTTTCATTATTGTTCCCCGGGCCTGTGAAGCGAGTCGGCACAGACTAGGCCTGCACCGGGGGAATCTCAATACTCAAAATCGAACAGCGGGTTGGTGATTTTCGCAATCGGCGCGGACGGGGCCGTTGCTAGTATCGGGAGCAGCCAAGAACAAAACCATGAAGACCGCCGTCAACAAAAACAATAAGGAAACCCCGATGCCCTGCTTCCCCGATGTCGACACCATTCGCTACGAAGGTCCCGGCAGCGAGTCGCCCCTCGCCTTCCGCCATTACGACGCCAACAAGATCATCCTCGGCAAGCCCATGCGCGAACACCTGCGCATGGCCGCCTGCTACTGGCACACCTTCGTCTGGCCGGGCGCCGACATGTTCGGCGTCGGCACCTTCAAGCGTCCGTGGGTCAAGCCGGGGGACGCCATGGACCTGGCGCGTTCGAAGGCCGATGCGGCGTTCGAATTCTTTTCAAAACTGGGCATCGACTATTACAGCTTCCACGACACCGACGTCGCACCCGAAGGCGCGAGCCTGAAAGAGTACAGCCACAACTTCGCGCAGATGGTCGACGAGCTCGAACGCCATCAGGAGCAGAGCGGCATTCAGCTGCTGTGGGGCACCGCCAACTGCTTCAGCAACCCGCGCTTCGCCGCCGGCGCCGCCAGCAACCCCGACCCGGAAGTGTTCGCCTTCGCCGCCGCCCAGGTGTTCAGCGCGATGAACGCCACCCATCGGCTCAAGGGCTCGAACTACGTGCTGTGGGGCGGCCGTGAGGGTTACGAGACACTGCTCAACACCGACCTTGCGCGCGAACGCGAGCAACTGGGCCGCTTCATGCGCATGGTGGTCGAGCACAAACACAAGATCGGCTTTACCGGCGACCTGTTGATTGAGCCCAAACCCCAGGAGCCGACCAAGCACCAATACGATTACGACACGGCCACGGTGTTCGGCTTTCTGCAACAGTTCGGTCTGGAGAAAGAGATCAAGGTCAATATCGAGGCCAACCACGCCACCCTCGCCGGGCACAGTTTTCATCATGAAATCGCCACGGCGGCGTCCCTTGGCATCTTCGGCAGCATCGACGCCAACCGGGGCGATCCGCAGAACGGTTGGGACACCGACCAGTTTCCCAACAGCGTCGAAGAGCTGACCCTGGCCACCTACGAGATCCTCAAGGCCGGCGGGTTCAAGAACGGCGGCTATAACTTCGATTCCAAAGTGCGCCGGCAGAGCCTAGACGAAATCGACCTGTTCTACGGCCACGTCGCCGCCATGGACGTGCTTGCGCTGTCGCTGGAACGGGCGGCGGCGATGATTCAGGACGATAAGCTGCAGGCGTTCAAGGACCAGCGCTATGCCGGCTGGGACCAGCCGTTCGGGCGCGCCGTGCTGTCGGGGGATTTCAGTCTGGATGCACTGGCGCAACATGCCATGGACAACGAACTCAACCCGCAGGCCGTGAGCGGTCGCCAGGAAATGCTCGAAGGCGTGGTGAACCGGTTTATTTATCCCTGACAACAGGCGCCCGCGATCTGCTGGATGGATGCTATGTCTTTCGTAGGACCGGCTTCAGCCGGGAAGAGGCCAGTGGTGGCACCCTCACATTTGCAGTGTGACGACTGACGCATTCCCGGCTAAAGCCGGTCCTACAGTCGAGGTCATCGCCAATGCCGTTGGATGGACGCGATGGGTGAGCAGGACCGGCATCAGAGGGGAATTACGTTGGTTACATTCTCACGACAATTCCCCGCTCGCGGCGCACAACCAGTATCTACAGTTTCACCGGAAAACCCGTACACGCTCGGACAGTGTCTCTAAACAAAAATAACAGGACGCACCCCCATGAAGAGTTTCAAGACCACCCTGCTCGCCAGTGCCCTGGCCCTGCTCAGCCTGCCCGTCATGGCCGATTCGGCCCATCCGAAAATCGGCTTTTCCATCGATGACCTGCGCCTCGAACGCTGGGCCCGGGACCGCGACTACTTCGTCGCAGCGGCAGAAAAAATGGACGCCAAGGTGTACGTCCAGTCCGCTGATGCCAACGAAGGCAAACAGATCTCCCAGATCGAAAACCTGATTTCCCGGGGCGTCGATGTCATCGTCATCGTACCGTTCAACGCCACCGTGCTGACCAACGCCGTCGCCGAAGCCAAGAAGGCCGGCATCAAGGTGGTGTCCTACGACCGGCTGATCCTCAACGCCGACATCGACGCCTACATCTCATTCGATAACGAAAAAGTCGGTGAAATGCAGGCGACCGGCGTGCTCAAGGCGGCCCCGAAAGGCAATTACTTCCTGCTCGGCGGCGCGCCCACCGACAACAACGCCAAGGTCCTGCGCGAAGGCCAGATGAAAGTGCTGCAGCCGGCCATCGACAAGGGCGACATCAAGATTGTCGGTCAGCAGTGGGTCAAGGAGTGGAACCCGACCGAAGCCCTGAGCATCGTCGAAAACGCCCTGACCAAAAACAGCAACAAGATCGACGGCATCGTCGCCTCCAACGACGCCACCGCCGGCGGCGCGATTCAGGCCCTCGCCGCGCAGAAACTGGCCGGCAAAGTGCCGATCTCCGGCCAGGACGCCGACCTGGCAGCGGTCAAGCGCGTGATCGACGGCACCCAGACCATGACCGTCTACAAACCGCTGAAACTGATCGCCTCGGAAGCGGCGAAACTGTCGGTGCAACTGGCGCGCAACGAGAAGCCTACGTACAGCTCGCAGTACGACAACGGCGCGAAGAAGGTTGACACCATCCTCCTGACCCCGACGCCGTTGACCAAGGACAACATCGATCTGCTGGAGAAGGACGGGTTCTACACCAAGGATCAGATCGCGGGTAAGTAGGGCATCAAGCTGAACAGGCCTGATTCGCCGCATTAATGCCAAGCCCTGTGGGACCGACGTGATTCGGTGCCACGGGGTTTTGCGCAAACCGGCCGAGCTGCACCCGTCTTCTGCTTCTGCGCGAGATCCCGCAATGTCCGATTACCTGCTGCAAATGAACGGCATCGTCAAATCCTTCGGCGGCGTCAAGGCGCTCAACGGCATCGACATCAAGGTGCGGGCCGGCGAATGCGTCGGCCTGTGCGGCGAGAACGGCGCCGGCAAATCGACGCTGATGAAGGTCCTCTCGGCGGTCTATCCCCACGGCACCTGGGAGGGTGAAATCCTCTGGGACGGCCAGCCGCTGAAGGCGCAATCCATCAGCGAAACCGAGGCCGCCGGGATCGTCATCATTCACCAGGAACTCACCCTCGTCCCCGACCTGTCGGTGGCAGAAAACATCTTCATGGGCCACGAACTGACCCTGCCGGGCGGGCGCATGAATTACCCGGCGATGATCCACCGCGCCGAAGCCTTGATGCGCGAACTGAAAGTGCCGGACATGAACGTCGCCCTGCCGGTCTCGCAATACGGCGGCGGGTATCAGCAACTGGTGGAGATCGCCAAGGCGCTGAACAAACAGGCGCGCCTGCTGATTCTCGACGAACCCTCTTCGGCCCTGACCCGCTCGGAAATCGAGGTCCTGCTCGACATCATTCGCGAGCTCAAAGCCAAGGGCGTCGCCTGCGTCTACATCTCCCACAAGCTCGATGAAGTCGCCGCCGTCTGCGACACCATCTCGGTGATCCGCGACGGCAAGCACATCGCGACCACGGCCATGGCCGACATGGACATCCCGAAGATCATCACGCAGATGGTCGGCCGCGAGATGAGCAACCTCTACCCCACCGAACCCCACAGCGTCGGTGAGGTGATTTTCGAGGCGCGCCACGTCACTTGCTACGACGTCGACAACCCCAAACGCAAGCGCGTGGACGACATCTCGTTCGTGCTCAGGCGCGGGGAAATCCTCGGCATCGCCGGGCTGGTCGGCGCCGGGCGCACCGAACTGGTGTCGGCGCTGTTCGGCGCCTACCCGGGGCGCTACACCGGCGAAGTGTGGCTGGACGGCAAACCCATCGACACGCGCACGCCGCTCAAATCAATCCGCGCGGGCCTGTGCATGGTGCCGGAGGACCGCAAGCGTCAGGGCATCATTCCGGACCTGGGCGTGGGCCAGAACATCACGCTCGCCGTGCTCGATAGCTTCGCCCACCTGACCCGGATCGATGCCGAGGCCGAATTGGGCAGCATCGGCAAGGAGATCGCGCGCATGCACCTGAAGACCGCGAGCCCGTTCCTGCCGATCACCAGCCTGTCCGGCGGCAATCAGCAAAAAGCCGTGCTGGCGAAGATGCTGCTGACGAAGCCGCGGGTGCTGATTCTCGACGAGCCCACCCGCGGCGTGGACGTTGGCGCCAAGTACGAGATCTACAAACTGATGGGCGCGCTGGCGGCCAGCGGCGTGTCGATCATCATGGTGTCGTCGGAGCTGGCCGAGGTGCTGGGCGTCTCAGACCGGGTGCTGGTGATCGGCGACGGCCAGCTGCGCGGCGACTTCATCAATCAGGGCCTGACCCAAGAACAGGTGCTCGCGGCCGCGCTCAGCCAATCCGGCGACACTGCGTACAACAAAAACAATAACGACCGGCCCGATGCTGTGGGAGACACGCGTCAATGAATCAGCTCAAGCAACTGTTCACCCGCTACAAAATGCTCGCGCTGGTGATCGCCATCGCGGTGATCTGGCTGTTCTTTAGTTGGCAAACCGACGGGGGTTTTCTGACGCCGCGCAACCTGTCCAATCTGCTGCGGCAGATGTCGATCACCGGGATTCTCGCCTGCGGCATGGTGCTGGTGATCATCAGCGGCGAGATCGATCTGTCGGTGGGTTCGCTGCTCGGCTTGCTCGGCGGCGTGGCGGCCATTCTCGACGTGGTCTACCACGTCCCGCTGCCGCTGAACCTGTGCATCGTCGCCGGATGCGGACTGTTGATCGGCCTCGCCAACGGCTGCATGACCGCGTACCTGCGCATCCCTTCATTCATCGTCGGCCTGGGCGGCATGCTGGCGTTTCGCGGGATTCTGCTGGGGATCACCGGCGGCACCACCATCGCGCCGGTGTCGCCGGAACTGGTCTACATCGGCCAGGGTTATCTGCCGCCGCTGGTGGGGATCGTGCTCGGCGTGCTGCTCTTCGCGCTGACGCTGTTCCTGACCTGGCGCCAGCGCAGCAACCGCGCGTTGCACGGGCTGGCCGCGCATTCGCTGGCACGGGATGTGGTGCGGGTCGTGGCGATCGGTGCCGTGCTGGCAGGCTTCGTCTACACGCTGAACAGCTATGACGGGATTCCGGTGCCGGTTCTGCTGCTGTTGGTCCTGCTTGGGGTGTTCAGCTACATCACGAGCCAGACTGTGTTCGGCCGGCGGATCTATTCGGTGGGCAGCAACATGGAAGCCACGCGCCTCTCCGGGATCAACGTGCAGGCGGTGAAGTTGTGGATCTTCGGCATCATGGGCGTCATGTGCGCCCTCGCCGGCCTGGTCAACACCGCCCGCCTGGCCGCCGGTTCGCCGTCGGCGGGCAACATGGGTGAACTCGACGCCATCGCCGCCTGCTTCATCGGCGGCACCTCCATGCGCGGCGGCTCGGGCACCGTCTACGGCGCCCTGCTCGGTGCCCTCGTCATCACCAGCCTCGACAACGGCATGTCCATGCTCGACGTCGACAGTTACTGGCAGATGATCGTCAAGGGCAGCATTCTGGTGCTGGCGGTGTGGGTGGATGTGAGTACGCGGGCGGGACGGCGGTGAGGGTGGATCCGGTCAGGCCGCGGCATTTTCAGCGCTTGGCAGACCGCCTTCGCGAGCAAGGTGGAGCGCCACCCCGGTCGCTCCCACAGAGTGGTGATTCGGCTAGGGATTTTCCGGTTGTTGCAAAAACTGTGGGAGTGAGCTTGCTCGCGAAGAGGCCGGTACAGCCGCCGCATTTTCAGCGCTTGAAATACCGCATCCGCGAGCAAGGTGGAGCGCCACCCCGGTCGCTCCCACAGAGTGGTGATTCGGCTAGGGATTTTCCGGTTGTTGCAAAACCTGTGGGAGTGAGCTTGCTCGCGAAGAGGTCGGTACAGCCGCCGCATTTTCTAGCGCCTGAAATACAGCCTTCGCGAGCAAGCTCGCTCCCACAGGGAGGTTCGGAAACGACTCAATACCTGCGTCGGATACAAAACCTGTAGGAGTGAGCTTGCTCGCGAAGAGGCCGGTACAGCCGCCGCATTTTCAGCGCTTGAAATACCGCATTCGCGAGCAAAGTGGAGCGCCACCCCGGTCGCTCCCACACAAGGATTTCGCGCGAAGCCAATATGCGAGCCCGGCGCTGGAAGCAGTAGCTCACTCACCGCCCCTCCAGCAACTCCCCCGCCCGATCCAGCAACCCCAGCGGGTCGTCCGTCTTGTGAATGTCCACCGAGAGCATCTGCCGAAACTTGCGCGCCCCGGGGAAGCCGGTGCCCAGACCCAGCACATGGCGGGTGATGTGGTGCATCGAGCCACCGTCGCGAAGGTGCGCCTCCACATAGGGGCGGAGCAGCGCCAGGGCTTCGGCGCGAGTGATCTGCGGGGCATCGCTGCCAAACAGTTCGCGGTCCACGCCTGCCAGCAGGTACGGGTTGTGATATGCCTCGCGGCCGAGCATCACGCCGTCGAAGGTGGTCAGGTGTTCCTGGCACTGCTCCAGGGTTTTGATGCCGCCGTTGAGGATGATCTCCAGCTCGGGAAAGTCCTGCTTAAGCTGCGCGGCGACGTCGTAGCGCAGCGGCGGGATGTCACGGTTTTCCTTCGGCGACAGGCCTTCAAGAATGGCGATGCGGGCATGCACGGTGAAGCTGGTGCAGCCGGCATCGCGCACGGTGCCGACGAACTCACACAGCTGCTCGTAGCTGTCGCGTCCGTTGATGCCGATGCGGTGCTTGACCGTCACCGGAATCGTCACCGCGTCGCGCATGGCTTTGACGCAATCGGCGACCAACTGCGGATGCCCCATCAACACTGCGCCGATCATGTTGTTCTGCACGCGATCGCTCGGGCAGCCGACGTTGAGATTGACTTCGTCGTAGCCCGCCGCCTGTGCCAGCCGCGCACTGGCGGCGAGGTCGGCCGGGTTGCTGCCACCCAGTTGCAATGCCAGCGGATGCTCCGTTTCGTCGTGGCGCAAGAAGCGCTCGGTGTCGCCGTGCAGCAACGCGCCGGTGGTGACCATCTCGGTATAGAGCAGCGCATGCTTCGACAGCAGACGCAGGAAAAAACGGCAGTGACGATCCGTCCAGTCCATCATCGGGGCCACGGAAAAACGCCGTGACGGCTCGGACGGCAGGCGGTCGGTGCGGGGGTCTGTGATAGGCAGCATGGGAGCAATAAGCAGGTCGGTCGAAGAGGACGCGCATTCTAACAGCTCGCACGCCCGGCTGAAGCTGATCCTGCCGAAAACACGCCCCTTGCAGGACCGGCCTCACCCGGGACTTGCATAAGCCGGTGGTGAAAAAAACGTTTAACAACTAACTCGACAACACGCAGTCATAACCTGAACTCACTTTCCAAACATTAGCAAGCTAACAACCTCCCGTTTAAGCACCCCCCCCATTAATTCTCAATAGACGCTATTTTAATAAGTCCGCTTCCTGGCAGATAATTTGACGCCATTGATTCGCACCCCTCTTGCGCCACCGCCTTTTAAAAAAACTTATTTAAATAAGTACGGAAGTTGACGCCAACAAAATAAATGAACTTTATTTTAATTAACCACTGGCAAAGTATTTTTATTGAGATATAACAAGTAACAACCTGTACCCAAGATCGTACAAACATGACAACTCTTAACGCTATCGGCCTATGGCTGCTGCCACTGTGCGCCGCAACTACGGTGTTTGCTCAGCCCAGCGTGAATACGTCCGCGACGGTCGAACAACACCGGACGCTTAACCACCGTGATGTCGGCGGCATTGTGATCGGGCAGACCATGACCCTGGCAGGTCGGACGTTTTATGACAGTTTTGCAAACACCTGGCGGGAAAAAGATGAAGCGGAAACATTCACTGTGACCATCACCGAACGCCCTACTGCGCGTTTAGGCAGTCAGGTATTCGTGGATTATGGCAATCGCCGCTTGTTTCAAATGTTCCTGCCGCCCAACCGCACGCTTATTCCGGCCATTGCAGCCGATGCGGCCGGCCAGGTGTACCAGGCCATTCTTGATTATCAATTGGCACAATTCTTTGGCGACCCGGACATGGGACGAGACGAGCTATGAAAGCACTCACTATTAATCGCAGTTTGGTGGTTGTCGCCAGCCTCGCCTTGATGGCCGGCATCTGTTCAGGCGTTCAGGCCAGCGAGTTGGCGTATGTGCCGAACAACCCCTCGTTTGGCGGCAATCCGCTGAACGGCCCGGTGCTGCTAAACCAAGCCCAGGCGCAAAACCATTACGTCGAGAAGTCTTCATCGTCGGGCGCTTCCGGGCAGACCGCGCTGACCCAGTTCAACAGCATGTTGCAGAGTGCGATTCTGAGCCGGGTGTCGTCGGCAGTGACGTCCAGCATCGTCGGTGCCAACGGCCAACTGGTGCCAGGCACCGTCGAAACCACCGACTTCCGCATCGCAATTACCAATCTGCAAGGCGGCCTGTTGCAAATCGTCACGACCGACAAGAACACCGGCCAGACCACCCAGTTTCAAGTGAATCAACCGTAACATCCGTCGCATCCGCTACCCCGCAACAACCCACTACAACATTGAATAAGGAAGATCATCATGCAAGCACGCAAGTCTTTACTGTCTCTGGCCATCCTGTTTGCTGTCTCCGGTGCGGCCATGGCCGACTCAAGCACCGTCAACACCACCCAGGCAGGTTCTGACAACGGACTGAACGTCGAGCAGCGCGGCGCCACCCAGTCCACTGTCACCGTTAATCAGAACGGCGGCCGTAACACCGCAGGCGCTATCAACCAGACGGCCACTTACAGCAACCTGACGATCAATCAGACCGGCTACTACAACCTCACCAGCGCCAAACAGGCCGGGAACAACAATACGGGCTCGATCACCCAGAACGGTGGTGGCCCTCAACCGCAGATCGCGAGCCTGGATCAGTCCGGTGGTTACAGCAAAGCGACCATCGATCAACAGTCCAGCTACAGCACCAGCGCCTCCATCACCCAGGGCGGCGGCAACAACAACACCGCCAGCACTTCACAAATCGGCAACAGCACTCGCGTCGGCACGACTGTCTCCCAAGCCGGCAGCTACAACCTGGCGAGCGTCTCGCAGCAGAGCAACAACAACACCGTCACCAGCAGTCTCACCCAGGCGGGCAACGGCAATACCGGAATTGTTTCGCAACGGCATAACTCCCAGCAGGTGTCCGCCACCCTGCAACAGAACGGCAACAACAACCTCGGCTCGATCCAGCAGAACGACACCCTCGTCACCACCGCCAATGCTCAACAGCGCGGCGACTTCAACACGCTTTCCGTTTCGCAGAACGGCGCTTTGCTGAAAGCCGACGTCCAGCAGAACGGCAACAACAACTACGCGTCCAGCACCCAGACCGGCCTCAACAACGAAGAAGCCCTGCTGCAGACCGGCAACAACAACCGCGCTGTCGTGAGCCAGACCGGCACGGGCACTTATCAGTCCGTCAACCTCGTCGGCCTGACCCAAACAGGCAACAACATGGTCGCCAACGTCAGCCAGACCGGCGGCAGCGGCAACAGGGCAACGATCTACCAACACTAAGATGATGTACCCCGCCAGGGTCTGGCGGGGTTTTCTTGCGGGAAGAAAAACAATGCGCGTCCGCCCCCTCATGTTCATGTTCACTGCCGTCATACTGCTTGCCGGCTGCACCACGTCCCGGCCTGCTGCGACCATTTCCCCGGCCACGCTGTCGCCTGCGACCCAGAGCCTGCGTGACCTGACCCATCTGCCGGCACCCGCCGGACCGATCAGCGTCGCGGTGTACGGCCTGCGCGACCAGACCGGGCAATACAAACCGTCCCCCGACAGCTCGTTTTCCACCTCGGTGACCCAGGGCGCCGCGTCGTTGCTGATCAGCGCCCTGCGCGACTCACGCTGGTTCAAGCCGGTGGAGCGCGAGAATCTTCAGGACCTGCTCACCGAGCGCAAGATCATCCGCGCGCTGGAACAGCCCCAGGATCAGGCCCAGGTGCAACTGCCTGCCCTGCGACCGGCGAACATGATCATCGAAGGCGCCATCGTCGCCTACGAAAGCAACGTGCGCACCGGCGGCATCGGTGTTCGCTATCTGGGTGTCGGGCCGTCGGAGCTTTACCGCCAGGATCAGGTGACCGTCAACCTGAGGGCGGTGGACATCCGCACCGGAGACATCATCCAGAGCATCACCACCACCAAGACCATCTTCTCGATTCAGGTCGATTTCGGCATCTTCCGCTTCGTCTCCCTCAAGCACCTGCTGGAGGTCGAGACCGGGGTGTCGCGCAACGAACCGGTGCAGCAATGCGTGCGCGAAGCCATCGAAACGGCACTGATCCACATGATTGCCCAGGGTGCCCGTGACGGCAGTTGGAACCTGAAAAACCCCGCTGACCTGAACAAGCCGCTGCTGCAGGGCTATCTGCAGAGCTACGACGAACAGATGACCACCTTGCCGCTGGCTGATGCGGAGAAGGACATCGTTGCCACAGGAGATAAGAATGGAACGCAACGCTAAAGGATTCGGCCGGTTCGCAGCGGCACTGCTGCTCACCGGCTCGCTCGCCCAAGCGCAGGATCTGGTGCGCGAAGCACGCTACGCGGACATCACCATCGGCAACAGCGTCGCCACCATTTTGCAGATCGGCGCCTATAACAATGCGCGCGTCGACCAAAGCGGGGCCCGACAGAATCAGGCCGTGAGTCAGACCGGCAGTCGCAACCAGGCGGTGGTCAACCAAAGTGGCGTGAACAACGGCATCACCGCGCAGCAGAACGGCACGGCGAACACCGCGCAGGTCAGTCAGTCGGGCAACAACAACCAGACCGGCGTGACGCAGCACGGCACCGACAACGCCGCGAGCGTGGTGCAGATCGGCGCCTACAATCAGGCCTTCGTCGGGCAGTACGGTCAGGCCAACCAAGCCAGCGTCACCCAGGCCGGAT
The DNA here is from genome assembly GCF_055283955.1 of Pseudomonas sp. HP_12. Taxonomy (NCBI): domain Bacteria; kingdom Pseudomonadati; phylum Pseudomonadota; class Gammaproteobacteria; order Pseudomonadales; family Pseudomonadaceae; genus Pseudomonas; species Pseudomonas sp. HP_12. Next base: position 29,131 of record NZ_JBTOQG010000011.1, on the reverse strand, counting down.
TCGGCGGCGCCGTCTCCATCAAGCAGTTCGGCGACAACATGAACGCCAGCGCGACCCAACGGTGACCTCGATGATGGACTTCACGCAGTTGGTGGTGACGGTTGACGCCCAGCGCAGCGGTTCGACGGTGGTGATCCGCCCGCACCTGGAAAATCCTGCGCCGCTGACGCTGCAGTACCGAATGACCGTCAGGCAGACCAGCGCGCAAGGCACGTCGGCCATCAACCAGCAGGGCGATCTGCAGAACGGCATCGCGGCGAACAGCGTGAGCCTCACCCTGCCGGCCGAGGCGACGTGTCAGGTTCATCTGGAAGTCTTCGACCGGACGACCCTGATCAAAGCGGTGGACAGCGATTGCGGCGAGACACCCGCTCGCTGATTCAGACCGCGGCAGGTTTGGGAGGATCAGCCGGTCAGCGCACCCTGCCAGTCCCTGACCGTTGGCGGATTAGATGCCAGGCGCCGGGAACATCCCGGGCGGTCCGGGCTCCAACCAGTCTGGATCGAGTATCCGCCCTCCTCGGGAACCGACAGACCATGACCCCGCGCCGCCCTTTGTAAAAAGCTCGCATCGCCCGGATCATGGCTGACGCGCAGGCAGGCCGTTTGCGCAAACGCAGGCGTCTAAACCGGCGTGTCTGTCGCGGTTTACGCCCTTGAGTGACCGGCGGCGCTCGGGTAATGTCAGCACAACCACAGGACAGAGCACGCTCATGACTTCCAAGCTGGAACAACTCAAGCAATTCACCACCGTCGTGGCCGACACCGGCGATTTCGCTGCCATCGAAAAACTCAAGCCCGTCGACGCCACCACCAACCCTTCCCTCTTGCTCAAGGCTGCTTCCAGCGAGAGCAACAGCGACCGGTTGAAAGAAGCGTTTGCCGGCAGCAACAACGATATCAACGTCGCCAGCGACCGTTTCGCCGTCGCCATTGGCCGCGAGATTCTGAAAGTGGTCCCGGGCCGCGTTTCTACCGAAGTGGACGCACGCCTGTCGTTCGACACCCAGGCCTGCATCGAACGCGCCGACCGCATCGTCGGTTTGTACGAAGATTTCGGTATCGGTCGCGACCGCATCCTGATCAAGCTGGCGTCGACCTGGGAAGGCATCAAGGCCGCTGAGGTGCTGGAAAAGAAAGGCATTCAGTGCAACCTGACCCTGCTGTTCTCTTTCGCTCAGGCCCAGGCCTGTGCCGACGCCGGCGTGTTCCTGATCTCGCCATTCGTAGGTCGCATCTACGACTGGTACAAGAAAGCGGAAGGCAAAGACTACGTCGGTGCAGAAGATCCGGGCGTGCAGTCGGTGACCCGCATCTACAACTACTACAAGGCCAACGACTACAAGACCGTGGTCATGGGCGCCAGCTTCCGTAACCTCAGCCAGATCGAAGAACTGGCCGGCTGCGACCGTCTGACCATCAGCCCTGACCTGCTGCAGAAGCTGGCAGAAGACAATGGCACGCTGGTGCAGAAACTCAAGCCGGGCAATGGCGGCGAGCCACGCGTGACCCTCAACGAAAGCCAGTTCCGCTGGGCTTCCAACGAAGACGCCATGGCCACCGAGAAACTGGCCGAAGGCATTCGTCAGTTCGCCCGTGACCAGGTGGCACTGGAAAAGATGCTGTCGGCCAAAGCCTGACGCGTCAGGCACGTAAAAAGGGCGGCACCTGTGAGGGTGCCGCCCTTTTTTATTGCCTCGGTTCAGGACTGGGGCTTGTTACTGATCTTGCTGATGGCGTTGCTACTGGTGTTCGAGGGCGTTGACCAGATCACGGAAGGCTTCGCGGTTCGAATCGTTCAAGCCCATGAGAATCTTGTGGGCCTCCAGTACCTTGGCCTTGACCACGTCTTCGCACTGATCCTGGCTCGGCAGGTCGCTCAAGGCCTCAGGACGCGGAATCGGCCGACCGACGATGTTGAACACCTGATCGAAGCCCATGGACTGCAACAGGCGCGTGATGTCTTCGTGGGTGGTCACGACTGTCGGCAACAACCCGGCCTTCTGGCGCGAGAGGATCGACAGCTTGGCCAGCAGACCGAGGGTCGTGCTATCGATGCTGCGGGTTTCGGTCAGATCGATGACCACCGTCGAAAAGTTCATCGAGGTGAAGATCCGCTCAATTGTCGCATCCAACGCCGAGCACAGTGTCAGACGCACTTCACCCACAAACTTGAGGACGAATGTGCCATCTTGCTCGGCGAACTGGATTCTACCGGTACTCATTAAAGGTTCCTGCTCAACACTAACAAGGCGATATCATCCGGCATCTCCCCTAGAGTGGCCAATCCAAACGTCTGGCGCAGACCATCCAGGCTGCCCCCCGCCGCCTTGACCAGTTCGGGCAAGTTGGCTTCTTTCTCTTTGAGTGTATCACCTGGCAGAAGGTCCAGAATGCCATCGGACAGTAGCGTCAGACTAAAGGACTCAGGCAGATCGATGACGTGATCCGTGTAAGTCGCTTCGTTGAACAGCCCGACGGGCAGACCTCGGCCCTCAAGATAATGCGTGTCGCCCGGGGTGTAGAACACCGGCAGCGGCAGATGACCGCCGACGCTGTAGGTCAATTGCCCGGTTTCCTCGTCGATCACGCCGCCCACCATCGTCACGTGCTTGCCCAGCTTGCAGCTGATCAGCCCGCGATTGATGTGGCCAAGCACGTCGGACGGCTTGAACTCCGGCAGACTGCCGCCGCGCTTGGACTCGAACAGCAGGCGCGTGGTCATGAACTTCAACAGCACGGTGATGAACGCTGACGATGCGCCATGGCCGGACACGTCCGCCAGATAGAACGCGACACGTCGCTCATCGACCCGAAAATAATCCACGAAATCGCCCGACAGGTACAGCGACGGAATGATCTCATGTTCGAATTCGAACGCGTCGATGGCCCAGGGGCTGGTGGGCAGCATGTTCATCTGCACCTGACGGCCTGCGTCCTGGTCTTCCTGCAGCAAATGCAGACTGGCCTCGAGCTCGCGGTTGGCGGTCTCCAGCTTCTGTCGGTATTCCTGGTTTTCGTGAAGCAGGCGCGCCCGATCCAGCGCGCGTCGGACAGAGTGCTCCAGCACGGCGAGGTCTTCGAGGGGTTTGATCAGGTAATCGGCAGCGCCAAGGCGCAGTGCTTCGACGGCATCGCTCATGACGCCCGCGCCAGACACCACGATGACCGGCGTTTCCGGCGCGAGGCTGGTGACCTGACGAATCAGTTCGAGACCGCCCACCTGCGGCATGCGCAGATCGCAGATCAGCAGATCGGGCTTTTCCTGCTCGAAAGTCTGTAGACCCTGCAGGCCATTACCGGCTTGCAGAACGCTGAACCCGCTGTCTTCCAAATAGGCTGCGAGACTCGCGCGCACTACTTCGTCGTCATCGATGATCAGCAGCGTGGCACTGGTTTTTTGCATGTGGGCAAACGGCGCCAGATTAGGTTGGCGTAGGCGGCTGGTTGCAGTCAGCCCGCGTACTGGATTCGCTTCTAGCCTCTCTGGCTCAGGTAGCGGACTTTTGGTCAAACGCTTCACATGACAGAGCTGCCCTTCAAGGCGCAGACGGTACTCCCATCCGCCTGGCGTTTCAAGCGGGCCCCGCTGCCGAGCGGTGTCTTTACATCGCAAATCGCCCGGAGTTATAAGAACCCTTAAATCAGCAATCAAAACAAAGGATGTGCCATGGGCCAGCTCGATCGCGATTACGAAGAAAAACGGGATTACATTCGCATGCGGGTCGATGCGGACATCAACCTGATCTACGCCGGCCAGATTATCCCGGCGGTTTGCGTGGATCTCTCCAGCTCCGGCATGCAAATACAGGCGCCCCGCTCATTCCAGGTGGGCGACAAGATCAGCGTGAGCATTGATTCCGAGCACGCCGCGCTCAAGGGCCTGGAGGCCGATACCGAGGTGGTGTGGATCGCCGACATCGACGGCGGCGAGCAGAAACTGGGGCTGACGATTCTGGCGATGAAGTGACGGCAGCCCGGAACTCCGTCACATTTTCGAAAAAAAGCGAAAATAAAAAGGCGACCCTCGGGTCGCCTTTTTAGCATCGTTTTGCAGACCGCTGGATCAGAAGTCGTCGACGACCTTGCCGTCTTTGACCTTGAACTCGCGGTTCTGCAGGTAAGCGTTGCGGATGAAGATGTACTTGTCGCCATTGATCAGCTTTTCAGCCGACAGCAGGCTGGCGCGGGTATCGACCAGGCTTACGCCCAGCGCGGTGTTGCGCGTCGGCACGTGATCGATGTAGCGCCATGGCTGGGTGTAGGTGTCCGGGTATTTGGCGAACGCGTCACGCACGGTACTTGGACCGAACAGCGGCAGCATCACGAACGGGCCGCTGGCAACGCCCCAATGACCGAGGGTCTGGCCGAAGTCTTCGTCGTTGCGCTGCAGGCCCATCTTGGTGCCCACGTCGAAGAAGCCGAGCAGACCAAAGGTGGTGTTGAAGATCAGGCGGGCGGTGTCGACGCCGGCGGCTTCAGGTTTGGCCTGGAGCACATCGTTGGCAAAGTTGGTCACTTCGCCGACGTTTTTGAACATGTTGTGGATGCCGTCTTCGAGGAACTGCGGCGTGATGAACTCATAGCCTTGGGCAATGGGTTTCAGCGCGTAGGTGTCGACGGTGTCGTTGAAACGGAAAATCGCACGATTGACGCCTTCCCACGGATCTTCGTCTGCCGCATTTGCAGCCATCGGCGCCACGGCCAGGCTGGCCCACACGCACGTTCGAATCAGACGATTGATAAAGCCAGCACCGTTCTCGGGCATAGCTGAGACTCCCAGTCAAAGTAATCAAGCGGGCGCTACGCCCCAAACCAAAGGCGAGAGTATAAAGCGTTCTGTGACTATTTACGTCGCTGAAATGGTCGCGGTTTTGTAGGGCAATAAACATCTGCCGCCACTGTCATCGTTCGGTCATCGGTTTGTCATGGCAATCCCTTAGCGTCATCGGCTTTGAGAGGGAATGCCATGCTCGCCCCAGTCGCCGTCGCTGCACCGTCGTTCACCGCTGTGTTGTTCGGATTGAGCGGTTGCCTCGTCGACTTCGGCGCACAGGCGCGCACGCTGCTCGGCAGTGATGGCAAGTCTCTTGTCTCGCAGGACGCCCAGCCATTCGCAACGCTCGCGCCCGGTGCGATCAACGCGTTGAAGCATCTGAAGCAGCTCGGCATTCCCTGCGCCTGGATCGATGAATACCCCTCCTCTATCACCGACCAACTGGCTGCGCCACTCGGCACTCTGGTTCTCCCTACCCTCACTCCCACCAGCCGCTGGCCCGCGCCTGATGCGTGCTGGCAGGCGCTGATGACCCTCGGCGTCAGGCAACTGGACGGTTGCGTGCTGGTCAGCGGCGATCCGCGTCTGCTCATGGCCGGGATCAACGCAGGACTCTGGACGGTCGGGCTGGCGTCCTGCGGGCCGCTGTGCGGTTTGTCACCCGAGCAATGGGAGGCGTTGAGTGATCTGGATCGCGAGCGCCGTCGCGGCCGCGCCACCCTTGAGCTGTATGCCGCCGGCGCGCATTCGGTGATCGATCACCTGGGCGAACTGGAGTCGTGTCTGGCGGATATCACGCTGCGCCGGCAGAAATCAGAAAAGCCCTGAGATGACCGGGGCCATGCACAGCGGCCCCGAGTGGATTAGTCTATGACCGTAAAGGACCTTTGCCTGCGCATTGCGGTCCATCGTGAGACTAATCAGATTAAGGAAGACCCCATGTCCGTCAGTGACTTGCAACTACAACTCAACACCTTGCGCGAGCAACTTGAGCAGAATCCGCAGCTGACGCTGGAGGAGCGCGGGAATCTGACCGAGGTCATGGAGCAGATCCAGGCGCAGATCGAACTGGAGACAGTCTCTCAGGACCCGAGTATCTCCGATGGCGTCAACCTGGCGGTCGAGCGGTTTGAAGTCGATCACCCCACCATTGCCGGCACCCTGCGCAATGTATTGGTCACCCTTGGCAGCATGGGGATCTGAATCATCCCTTCCCATTCATGTGAGAGCGCCACGCCGGTCGCTCCCACAGTGCGTTCACTTGCAGAACGTGAGTGAGATATTACTGCCGCGCGAGACGTCCGTTCTCCAGCGTCAGCGTTTCAGTGCTGCGGTAAGGGTTGATGTCCAGCCCGCCGCGGCGCACGTAACGCGCGTACACGGTCAGTTTCTCCGGCTTCAGCAGACGCTGCAGGTCCATGAAGATGCGCTCCACGCACTGCTCGTGGAAATCCGAATGCTGGCGGAAGCTGACGATGTAGGCCAAGAAACTTGCGTGATCAAGCGCCGCGCCACGGTATTCAACCGCAACGCTGCCCCAGTCCGGCTGACTCGTCACCGGGCAGTTGGATTTGAGCAGATGGCTGTGCAGCGAATCGTCCACCACACGCGATTCATCGCAGCGCAGCAGCTCGGGCTGAGGGCGGTCGTAGCTTGAAATGCTCACGTCCAGGTCATCAACACACACGCCCGGCACCGCGACAATCCCCTCGGCCTCGATGTCCTTGAGGCTGCGAACGCGCACCCCCACCGGCTTGCCCGCGGCAGCCGACAGATCCTTCTCCAGCGTGGCGATCAGCTCGGCTTGAGACGCAAACGCGGTCTGATTGAGCGAATTGAGGTAGAGCTTGAACGACTTGGATTCGATGATGTTGGCCGAGTCCGCCGGAATGCTGAACTCACCGATAGCCACCACCGGCTTGCCCGACGGCAGCAGCCAGGACAACTCGTAGCAATTCCAGAAATCGACACCCTGATAAGGCAGCGTCTCGGCGGTCAGCCCCAGCTCTGCCCATTTGGCAGCGCGCGGTATCGGGAACAGCAGAGACGGCGTGTAGGTGGCGATGTACTCGCTGGACTTGCCCAGCGGCGAGTGTTCGGCTGCGGGATGCATGGCGGGACCTGAACCTTAAAAAGCGGCTGTTAAAAACCAAGGCCGCGAAGTTTATCGGGTTCGGACCGGGTTTTCAGCGTTTACTGACTGATCGCCACCTTGCCGACCATGCCCGCCTGGTAATGCCCGGGAATATTGCAGGCGAACTCCAGGCCAGTGGCGTCGGTGAACGTCCAGGTCAGCTCGGCGGTTTTGCCTGGTTCGACCAGCACGCTGTTGGGATCGTCATGTTTCATGCTCCCGGCGCCCTGCTCCGAGCCGTGATCCATGCCGGCCATGTCGTGCTTCATGCCGGTCGGGGTCAGCATGCCGCTGGCCGTCATTTTCAGCATTTCCTGCTGATGCGCCGCATGCATGGCTGCGTCACCCAGGTTGAACTCATGCAGCAGCCGGCCCTTGTTGACCAGCACAAACCGCACGGTCTCGCCCTTTTTCACGTCTAGGGATTTGGGTTCGAAGTAGATATCGCCCAGGGTCACTTCAACCGTACGCGTTGCCTGAGCCGCATCGGCGGGATGACCGAAGGCGAAATGCTCGCCGGGTGATGCCTGCGCCGAGAGGCTTGCTCCCAGCACCAGGGCAATGGCGAAAAGACGGGGCATCCTCATTTCCTATTCGTAGCGCAAGGCGTGGGCCGGCTGGATCTGAGCGGCGCGGTAGGCCGGGTAGATCGTTGCCAGGAAGCTGAGGATAAACCCGGCACTGCAGATCAGCGCCACGTCACTGCCTTCGAGCTTCGACGGCAGATTGCTGATGAAGTAAACGTCCGAGGTGAAGATGTGCTGGCCCGTCACGCGCTCGACCCAGCCGACGATCTGGCTGACGTTGATCGCCGCAATCACGCCCAGCACGCCGCCGATCACGGTGCCGACGATGCCGATGACGGTGCCCTGAACCATGAAAATGCTCATAATCTGGCCGGGTGTCGCGCCGATGGTGCGCAGGATCGCGATGTCAGCGCCCTTGTCGTTTACCACCATGATCAGCGTGGCGATGATGTTGAACGCCGCCACGGCAACGATCATCAGCAACAGCAGACCGATCATGGTCTTTTCCATCTTCATTGCGCTGAACAGGCTGCCCTGGCTGTGGGTCCAGTCATCCGCCTTATAGTCCGCACCGAGTCCGCCGGCGATGGCCGTCGACACCTGCGGCGCGGCGTACAGATCGGTCAGCGCCAGGCGCACACCCTGCACCTGATTGGGCTGCCAGCGCTGGATCACGGCGGCATCAGCCACGTTGACCAGCGCCATGGAACCGTCCAGCTCAGCGCCGACCTTGAATACGCCGACCACCGTTAAACGCTGCAGCCGCGGAGTGATGCCACCCGGGGCATTGCTGATTTCCGGCACGATCAGGGTCAGTTTGTCGCCAACGTTCAGACGAAAGCGCCGGGCGGTGATTTCGCCGATCACCACCCCAAACTCACCGGCCTTCAAGTCCTGCAGCCGGCCCTGCACGATGTGCTGGGTGACGATGGAGACTTTGGATTCCAGGGCCGGGTCAACGCCGTTGATCTGAATCGGCTGCATCGAGCCCTTGTACGACAGCATGCCGTCCATTTCAGTGAATGGCACGGCGGCAGTGACTTGCGGGTCCTTGAGCGATGCCTTCGCAGCGGGCTGCCAGTCGTCCAGCGGCTTCACCCCGGAGATCACCGCGTGCGGCACCATGCCAAGGATCCGCGAACTCATTTCCTGCTGGAAACCGTTCATCACGGACAGCACCACGATCATCGCCAGCACGCCCAGCGCCAGCCCGATCATTGAGGTCATGGAAATGAACGAGATGAAGTGGTTGCGACGCTTGGCCCGCGTGTAGCGCGTTCCGATAAAGATGGATAACGGTCTGAACATTCGTGGAGCACCGTAACTAAGCAGCTAAAAGTAAAAGCCGATGCCCGAGAGACACCGGTTGTACGGGTCAGGCTTCGACCAGACGGCCTTCTTCAAGACGCCACACGCGGTCCATCTGCCGGGCCAGCGTCATGTCGTGGGTCACCACCAGAAACGCGGTGCGCGACGACGTGCTGAGTTCCAGCATCAGGTCCTGAATCCCCTGAGCCGTGTGGGAATCGAGGTTGCCGGTGGGCTCGTCGAGCATAACCAGACCCGGCTGGTTGACCAGCGCGCGGGCAATCGCCACCCGTTGACGTTCGCCGCCGGACAACTCCGACGGCTTGTGCGCCAGGCGATGCTTGAGCCCTACCCGCTCCAGCAGCGCGGTTGCACGCTGACGGGCTTCCGGAATAGGCGTCTTGCCAATCAACAATGGCATGCAGACGTTTTCCAGCGCCGTGAACTCGGCCAGCAAGTGGTGGAACTGATAGACGAAGCCAAGGGCGCGATTGCGCAGCAGGCCGCGAGCCTTTTCGTTCAGCGCCGAGAGCTCTTCACCGGCCAGCCAGACGCTGCCTTCGGTGGGCGTGTCGAGGCCGCCGAGCAGGTTGAGCAAGGTACTTTTGCCCGACCCCGAACTGCCGACGATCGCCACGCGTTCGCCCGGGTGCAATTCCAGTTGCAGCCCGGACAGCACGACCACGGATTCCGGACCTTCCTCGTAGGATTTGCCCAGGTTGCGGCAGCTCAGTACAGCTTTATCACTCATGCCCGACTCACTCATAACGTAGCGCCTCCGCCGGCTGGGTGCGCGCAGCACGCCAGGCTGGATACAGGGTGGCGAGGAAACTCAGGACCAGCGCCGCGCCGCATACCAGCAGCACATCCTGGGCCATCAATTGCGAAGGCAGATAGTCGATGAAGTAGACATCCGCGTTGAGGAATTTGTGGCCGATCAAACCTTCCAGCGCGGAAATCGCCGAACTGACGTTGAGCGCCGCGAGAATGCCGACACCTGCGCCGATCAGCGTGCCGACCACACCGATGACCGTGCCCTGGACCATGAAGATCGCCATGATCTGGCCCGGGGTCGCGCCCAGCGTGCGAAGGATGGCGATGTCACCGCGCTTGTCGTTGACCACCATCACCAGCGTGGAAATGATGTTGAACGCCGCGACCGCCACGATCAGCAACAGCAGCAGGCCGATGATGGATTTCTCCATGCCGATCGCTTGATAGAGATTGCCGTGGGTGCGCGTCCAGTCGCGGGAGTAATACTGGTGCTCGCCGAGATTCTGGGCGATTTCGTACGCGGTGCGCGGCGCCTTGAACAGATCGGTGAATTTCAGGCGCAAGCCCTGCACCTGGTCCGGCTTCCAGCGGTGCAGCCGCGCAAGATCCTGCAGATTGGTGACGCCCAGGTAGCCGTCCAGCTCGCCGGCGCCGACGTGAAAGATGCCGACTACGGTGAAGCGCTTCATGCGCGGGAACATGCCGGCCGGCGTCACGGTGACTTCCGGGGACACGAAAGTGACTTTGTCGCCCATGCCGACACCGAGCTTGGTCGCGGCCTTGTCGCCGATCACCACGCCGAAACCGCCCGCGACCAGATCATCGAGGCTGCCCTGCTTCATGAATCCGTCGATGATCGACACCTTGCGCTCCTGCGCCGGGTCGATGGCGTTGAGCAGGATCTTCTGCACGTTGCCGTTGTTGGTCAGCAGACCTTGCATCTGGGTGAACGGCGCAACGGCTTCGACCTGTTTGTTCTGTTTGACCCTTGCGGCCAGGGCCTGCCAGTCATTGATTGGTTCGCCGGACTCGATGGTGGCGTGGGGCACCATGCCCAGCACGCGGGTGCGCATCTCATGGTCGAAGCCGTTCATGACAGACAGCACGACGATCATCACGACCACGCCCAGGGCGAGGCCGATCATCGACGTCAGGGAAATGAAGGAGACAAAGTGATTACGGCGCTTTGCACGGGTGTAGCGCGTGCCGATGAATACAAAAAGAGGTCTGAACATTTAGGCGCTTGTTCGGAGGAATGGGAACGTGCTTGTGGCGGGCCTGGGGCAAGCGGCTTTACACTCGAATCACCGCCGAATCATGCTCGGAAAGCTGAGCTATGATCTTGAGCAATCACTCTGACAACCGCCGCTACCATGGGTTCGCCATGCCGACACTAGATGAAGAAGAACGCCGCGAATACTACCGTATCGAGGACAGCGTCGCACTGGAAATTAACCGGATTGCCGGCCCCGGCACGGGAGATGAACCTGGCCATCACGACACTTCGACGCTCTTCGATCTGCTGAGCGAATTGCACGTCGCCGAGTTCGAATCCCAGCACCTGCTGCGTCAGCTGGATGATCGCGACCGCACCACCAACAGCTTCCTTCGGGCCATGAGCAAACGCATCGACCTGCTCGGCCAAGTGGTTGCGCACACCGCACTGGGCAAGCTCGGCGCCCCGCAGCGCGTGATCATGTCCGAGGGTGGTCTGCAATTTGAAACCCCTCAACCCTTCCAGCCCGGCACCCTGCTGTCGGTGAAAATGGTGCTGATGCCCCAGGCTTCCGGGATGATGCTGCGCGCACGGGTGACGCAGTGCCATGCCTTGACCATCGGCGATTTTGACGTCGGCACGGAGTGGATCGACCTCACCGATGCCCAGCGCCAATTGCTCGCCCGACACATCCTGCAACGACAAGCCGCTCAGAGGCGACTGGCCCGTGAGCAAAGTGACCCCGACGTAAAGCCCAACTGATTCCAGCTCGACTTATTCCAGAGCGATTTATTCCCGCGCCATGCGTACCAAGGAGTGATTGTGACCCTTATTTACGGCCACCGCGGCGCCAAGGGCGAAGCACCGGAAAACACCCTGACCAGCTTTCAGGAATGCCTCAAACACGGCGTCAAACGTTGCGAACTGGATCTGCACCTGTCCCGCGATGGCGAGCTGATGGTGATTCATGATCCGACCCTCAAGCGCACCACCGACCGGCGCGGCAAAGTCGTCGAACACGACGCCGCCGATCTGGTGACCTACGACGCGCGCAAGGGCGGCCCGGGCTGGGTGCAGCCCTGCCCCATTCCGCGCCTGGAAGAACTGTTCGAGAAATGCCCCTTCGATCACTGGCAGCTGGAAGTCAAAAGCGCGTCACGCACCCGTGCTGCAACGACCGTGCTGGCGATCCGCGAAATGGCTCAGCGCCACGGGCTGCTGGACAAAGTAACGATCACGTCGAGTTCCCGGGAAGTGCTGCGCGCGGCTTTGGAACTGACGCCAGACATTTCGCGCGGGCTGGTGGCGGAATACGCCTGGCTCGACCCGCTGAAAGTGGCTCAGGGCTACGGATGCGAGATACTCGCGCTGAACTGGACGCTGTGCACGCCCGAGCGCTTGAAGAAAGCCCAGAATCAGGGCCTGCATGTCTCGGTGTGGACAGTCAACGAGCCCGCGCTTATGCGCAGACTCGCCGACTTCGGCGTTGACAGCCTGATTACAGACTTTCCCGGTTTGGCCAGCGCCACCCTTGGGAAATACTGAAATCGGTCTCCCCGGCCGGCTCAGGCCACCGGCCGGAGCCGCTCAAAAAAGCCGGTTGAGGCCGTCGTACGCCGCTACCCGATAGGCCTCGGCCATGGTCGGGTAGTTGAACGTGGTGTTGACGAAATACTTGATGGTGTTCGCCTCGCCCGGCTGATTCATGATCGCCTGACCGATGTGCACGATCTCCGATGCCTGGTCGCCGAAGCAGTGCACGCCGAGGATCTGCAGGGTTTCCCGGTGAAACAGGATCTTCAGCATGCCGACCGGCTCGTTGGAGATCTGCGCGCGGGCCATGCTCTTGAAAAACGCCTTGCCCACTTCGTACGGCACTTTGGCCACGGTCAGGTCATGCTCGTTCTGACCGATCGAGCTGATCTCGGGGATGGTGTAGATCCCGGTCGGCACGTCGTTGACGAAGCGCCACGCGCCGTTGTCCACCGCGCTGCCCGAGGCCGACCGACCCTGGTCATAGGCCGCACTCGCCAGACTCGGCCAGCCGATCACGTCGCCTGCGCCATAAATGTTCGGCTGGCTGGTGCGGTAGGCTTCGTCGACATCGATCTGCCCGCGTCCGTTGGCCTTGATGCCGACGTTTTCCAGACCCAGCTTGTCGGTGTTGCCGGTACGGCCGTTACACCACAGCAAGGCGTCGGCCTTGACCTTCTTGCCGGACTTGAGGTGCAGGATCACACCGTTGTCCAGCCCTTCAACGCGCTCGTATTCCTCGTTGTGTCGAACCATCACGTTGTTGTTGCTGAAGTGATAGCTCAGGCCCTGGGAGATTTCCGAGTCGAGGAAGCTCAGCAGCTGGTCACGGTTGTCGATCAGTTCGATCTCGACGCCGAGGCCACTGAAGATGGACGCGTATTCGCAGCCGATGACGCCTGCGCCGTAGATGATCAGTTTGCGCGGGGTGTGACCCAGGCTGAGGATGGTGTCGCTGTCGTAGATGCGCTTGTGGGAAAAGTCGATATCGGCGGGCCGATAAGGCCGCGAGCCGGTGGCGATGATGATCTGGTTGGCAACCAGTTTTTCCACGACGCCGGTGTTGCACACGACATCAATGCTGCGCTCGTCGGCGAAGCTGCCGGTGCCGAAGAAGACGTCGACACGGTTGCGCGCGTAGTAACCGGTGCGCGACGCCACTTGCTTGTTGATGACCTTCTCGGCGTTCTTCAGAACGTCCGGGAACGAGAACCAGCGTGGCTCGCCAATGGCGCGGAACATCGGGTTGGTGTTGAACTGGATGATCTGTTTGACCGAGTGACGCAGGGCCTTCGACGGGATCGTGCCCAGGTGCGTGCAGTTGCCGCCGACCTGCCGACGGCTGTCGACCATTGCCACCTTACGCCCGGCCTTGGCAGCGTTCATTGCCGCGCCTTCACCCGCCGGGCCCGAACCCAGCACTACCACGTCGTAGTTGTAGACAGCCATGCGTACTCCTCAGAACTGGCCGAGCCACCACTCTGGTGCCTCTGGCTGAATCATGCCGCTCCGGGCGGCATGAAGGATCGAAACTCGCGGCGCAGTCTAGTCGCACCGAGGGCAAACGACCATTAACCCTTGGTCGCGTCCCTCGGCAGACTTCCCTGCGCTTTTGCGGGTCGAGGGGCGGAAGCCTTACTCGACTGCAGAATTGCTGCGGATGATAAATCCCTTGCGTGACGAATCCTAAAAAAATCGCACGTCCAAGCAACTGCCTCTGCAGCGGCCCTGGAATTTACTCGGCCAGATGCAGAAACAACCGCTGCGCGAGTTCCTTGCCGATGGCACTGCGATAAATGCTCACGACTTCCTTATTGTCCTTGGCCGCCTTGAGCATCGCCCTGTAACCCATCAGTCGCTGTTCAGGCAGTTTCAGGTGCGCGGCGGTGAAGGCGTCGGCTGCGGCATCTTCACTGGCGTAATGAAAATGCGCCCACCACAGCAGATGGTCTTCCTTGTCGCGAATGGCGTATTCCTGCACGAAGTCGTTGCGGCGGGCGCCCGACATATTTTTTCGGCCGTCAACCCGGGCGATGTGCACCTCCTGCTGGCGATCCAGATAACTGATCCGGCTGGCTGTCGGCGGCTGTCGCTTGATCATGTCGATGCGCAATTGCCGGCCCTGCTCGCGAAGTCGCTGCCCGGCCTCACGCAACTCGTCCAACAGCGTCTGCACGGCCTGGGCCCTGCTTTCCCCCGCGTCGGAATCGTCCAGATGAATCTGCAGCTTCTCCGCCAGCTCACCGAGCTTGTCGGCCTTTTGCACCAGGATGTCTTCCATGTCCTCGGGCTCACTGGCGCGAAGGGATTGGCGCACCGCACTGGCGATGTCAGTTTCTATCCGCTCCAGCAAGGCGCGTCCGCGGCGCATGAGCTCTGCCAGCGGGACGATGCTGTCACGATTGACCGGCTGTCGGCGCTGGTCCTCGAGTTCAACCCACTCCCCTTCCGCATGCTGGTGGTATGTGCCGACGACGCGATCACCGGTGGCGTCCTTGACCTCCACGACTTCACCCAGTGAAGGCTCTTCACCTTCGCGCAGACGGCCAATCAACGTGCGTTGGCCTCGGGTCTTGATCACCCGCTTGCGCGTCTGGGCCGCGCGCGGAACATATTCGGCAAGCGTCTCGGCGGGCTCCTCGCTCTCGCGAATGAGGTCCGAAAGCCGGTGCTCGGCGCGGTCGGAGATCAACGAAAGATCCTCGAGAAAACGATTGAAATGCCCGGTATTGACCGCTTCGGGCTCACTTTCAAAGGCGGCGAGCGCGACTATCGAGGCCCGGTCATATTCCCTGAGGGAGCTTTCCAGCACAGCGATCTGTTCGGCGATCGTGTAATCGTGTGGCCTTTCCAGCTCGGCCTGAGAGCTCAGCCCCGAGTGCAGTGAGTCGTCGTTGAGCATGCGCTTGAGCGTCACCGCCCTGTGGGTGTCCAGAATGGTCTCGGCGCTGAAACACAGTTCGAGGGACGACCACATGCGACTGGCGCGCCAATCAACGAGGGAGAACATCCTGTTGTTGTAAAACTCCAGCGCTTCCGTGCGCCAGTATGCCTCGCCGACTTTCGGCACCTCGCGCAACCGCTGCCACAGCCCTTCCCTGACCAGCGCCCAGTGCACTCCGCTCTCTTGCAGCACCAGCGACTTCTCGAACAGCCCCAGATAGATCCCGACATTCTCGAGAGAGAGAATCCCGGACACGGCGCGCATCCGGGCCAATTCTTCTTTGGCGACGATGAGCATGTCGCTGAGCAGCACGCCTTCCAGCAGACAGATCCGCCTGACGATGCCCTGCAGGTCCTTGGCATAGGTTTTGTCAGGGGTGCGATCGGCAGGACGCAATGACTGGTCGATAGCATTTTTGCGGTCGATGATCTCCATCACGGCGCGGATGTCTGTTTCCAGCAACGAAGTGATCTCATGGTGCCTTTCGAGCGGCAGGGCATCGATACGGTTGTCGTTCTCCACAATCCTGATGTAAAGATCGTTCTGGCGCTTGAGCAGCTCGGACTTTTCCGCGATGGCCAGCTTGAGTCGGGCGGCGTTTTCCAGCGCGAGTTGCCGGGCGCTGCGCTTGGGGCCGCCGCCGCGAAGGCGCAGCCCAAGGTCAAGACGCCAGACTTCACTCTCACGCGCAAGCCAGGGCCCGGTGAGTTCATCGTTTCGCGGGTCGATAATCTGCACGTGGTCGCTCACCTGAACCCTGTACACCGCACCATCAATGCGCGCGTACCACGCGCCATTCAGCTCATACAGCCCTTGGGTGCCAGCGGCGCCTGATGGCTCCGGCAGCAAAGGCGCTGGCCGGACTTCAAACGCCTGCAGCGCAACCTGCTGGGCAGCCGTGAGGCTCAGATCGGCGCGCGACCAGGAAAAATCCAGTTGGGTTCTCACTGTGCCGGGCAGCGGGTCGGGCTCTGCTACAGGCGTTGGCTCCGGGGCAAGGGTCGGACTGGGTGCAGCCAGCAGGTCTGCCAGATTCGGCCGAGCTACCCCTGCTGATCGCCCGCGCGCCGGGAGGACACGATTAGCCTGGGTGCTATGCAGCAGCAACATCGCCACGGTGAGCAGTAAATTGCCCATGGATTCTTCACGATCACGGTCAGTGGCATTGCGCTCAGAGGCCAGGGCCCCTTGCGCCTCGTTCATCATCTGCACCAGCCACAGCGCATTGCCGACGGGGCCGGAGACAAACGGCATGAGGGTCTCCAGCGCCAGCCAGCCACCGCGCTTGAGCAAGGCCCAGCGACTTTCTGCGTTGGAGGTGGACTGCCGGTCCGCCAGCTCGACCAGCGCGGCTGCATCGGCCTTGAACAGCGCAACCAGCGGGTCACCGACGACTTCGTCGACAGCCATCTGCGCAGGCGCCGGGGTTTCCAGGGGTGCGAACTCCGAACCCTGACCGAAGCGCACGATGTGCGGCTGATCGAAGCCGCCATTGCCGTACATCTGCTGCGCGTGATCGTCCATCCACGTCAGCACGTCATCCTGAAGCTCACCGGGTTCGACGATGGCGGCGCGCAGGGCTGCCCAGGATTCGAATTCGATCAGCGACTGACGGGAAAACGGTCGATACAGCACCACCGGATCCCTGGACGTATCGCGGTCACTGATCACGAACATGTTGGCGACCGCATCAGCCTTCCTGCCAACCATGGCGCGGAAGGCCAGTGGACGCAGCGTCGTGTTGCGCAGCGCTGAAGGGCGCTGTTCCGGCGGCTGCACGAGGGCGGCAACACGCTGACAGGCGCTGTCACAAAAGTGCCCCTCGCTCCGCATTTTCAGCTCCAACGCCCGCAGTGGCAGCTGCGCCCGAAGCTGATCGATGTACGCCACCTGACGCTTGGCGGATTCACCGGGGTCAGTCACCAGCAGCCGTTTCAGCAGCGCAGGATAATGGCGTCCGATGTCCACCTGACACACCAGCAGCCGCAGATAATCGGCGCTGAACCAGTCCGGCGCCGGGGTGCCGTCCCTGTGCACGACGTGCAGCGCACCGGCCGGCTCGCCGGAAAGGTTTTCCAGAGCAAACTCGGCGAGGCTCATGCGCACTGGCTCGACCACGCCCGAGGTGACCACCTGACCACCGCCGGGAATCGCGGCGGCGACCACTTTGCGGATAACGACGTCCAGATCGGCGATCAGCAGATCTGCGGCCTCCGGGTGATCGGCGAGCATTTCGCGCTGCAGTTGCTGACTGGCGTAATCGAGCAACGGCGGAATGTCTTCGTTGAACGTGCTTGCTGCGCCCGCTGGAGCGCTCGCCAACGCAATCATTCGACGGCTGAAATCCATGCGGTCGGCAACGCTGGCGTTGCGCAACCAGTCAGGAAGGGTTTCGGGGGTTTCCATCCCGGGGATGGCGGGGATCAGAAAAGGCGTGATGTCTGTGGCGATGGTCATCCGGCGATCAAGATCGGCAAAATCTTCTGCGTCGGCGTGATCGAGCCGGGTGATCTGCTGCAATTGGCAAGCAAGGATTGACTGGGCCAATGCGTCGAACAGGTCTCCCTCAACCTCGCGCAGCGCCCAGGTTTCGGGGTGGGTGGCTGCCGGCGAAGTATCGAGGCTGGCCAGCAGATCAGCCAGCGAGCCATGCCTGACGATCAGACCCGGCGACTGCCATGTGAAAAACATCTCCGTGCCGCCCCACACGCCGGTCGCTGCCAGCACGGGCAGCACTGACGCCGGTGAGGAAGCATCCACTGCCTGGGGGATGCAGGCACGAACGACATCGTCCGCATGGACCTTGTCGATACTCAGCATGAAATTGCGTTGGGTCTGGTCGGGAAAATAAGCGATGGGACGAAGGAAATCGCCCTCGTTTTTGTGCAGCGCCGGGGTGTCGTTCAACGCTCGCAGATAGCCCTTCTTCAGTGCATCAGACAGCCCCGCCCAAGGGCTCTGCCCATCGGCAGTCGGCGCTTCCCAGAAATCCATCAGCGCCTGCTGGAACTGTTCGTTCAGCGCCAGAGCAACCGTATCGACCAGAATATTCAGCTGATCGAAATCGATGGGCGTCGGGGTCGCGTCCTGTACGGCGGGATCGATGACAAGTGTGTTGGCTTCGGAGCGCCAAAGGGGAGTCTTGCCCGTCAGGAATGCCTGCTGCAGATTTCTCAACAGTGTTTCCGCGCGCTGGGTGCCGTCGGAGGCGGTTCGGGTGATGACGCAAATCTCGGGATCGATTTCGAGGTCCGGGAATTGTTGTTGCAGTGCGGATTGCAGCTGTTTGATCGCGACGTTATGCAAGGTCGGTCGCCGGGAAACTCCAGCGATCAGATGAAGGGTTGAGCTCATTGGCCAGTTAACTCGTGCAATGGATTGAGGATCGCTCAGGGCCCCGTGAGGCACTGAGAGAATGTGCGGGGAGTTAAACCGGGAACGAGTCCATCGATGGGATACATAAATATTGTTTTCACGCGGGCGCAGCGGGAGGTCCGTGGTCGATGGCCGGGGCGTTCTGATTGCCAACCGCCAGCTTTACACATATCGTTACAAATCTGGGGTGCCCGAGGCCAAGCGCGGGCGCCGCAGCAGAGGACGCATAAATATAACGGATCCCCCCAGCTAGACAGCTTAAGTGAGTAATTCCAGATGGCCTCGAACACGGGCAAAGGCAAGGCGATATTTCGCGTTGTGAGCGGCAACTTCCTTGAAATGTTTGACTTCATGGTCTATGGCTTCTACGCCACAGCCATCGCCAAAACCTTCTTCCCCGCCGACAGTGAATTCGCATCGCTGATGCTGTCGCTGGCGACCTTCGGCGCCGGTTTCCTCATGCGCCCTCTGGGTGCGATTTTCCTCGGCGCCTACATCGACCACCACGGCCGGAAAAAGGGCCTGGTCATTACGCTGGCGATGATGGCCATGGGTACGGTGCTGATTGCCTGCGTGCCGGGCTACGCGACCCTGGGCGTCGCCGCGCCGCTGCTCGTGCTGATCGGGCGTCTACTGCAAGGCTTCTCCGCAGGCGTTGAACTGGGCGGTGTCTCGGTTTATCTGGCGGAGATTTCCACGCCGGGCCGCAAGGGCTTTTTCGTCAGCTGGCAATCGGCAAGCCAACAGGCAGCGGTGGTTTTCGCCGGTCTGCTGGGTGTTGGCCTCAACCACTGGCTGAGCCCGGAAGACATGGGCCAATGGGGCTGGCGCGTGCCGTTCCTGATCGGCTGCCTGATCGTTCCGGCGATCTTCGTGATCCGTCGCTCGCTGGAAGAAACCCCTGAGTTCGAAGCCCGCGCGCAACACCACCGCCCAAGCCTGGGCGAAGTGGTCAAGTCGATCGGCCAGAACTTCGGACTGGTCATCGCCGGCATGGCGCTGGTGGTCATGACCACGGTGTCGTTCTACCTGATCACCGCCTACACCCCGACGTTCGGCAAAAACGAGCTGCACCTGTCTGATCTGGACAGCTTGCTGGTGACCGTCTGCGTCGGGATTTCGAACTTCATCTGGCTGCCTGTGATGGGCGCGCTGTCGGACCGGATCGGCCGCAAGCCCCTGTTGCTAGCGGCGACCATTCTGGCGATCATCACGGCGTACCCTGCCCTGTCCTGGCTGACCGCCAACCCGAGCTTCGGCAACCTGCTGATGGTCGAGCTGTGGCTGTCTTTCCTGTACGGCTCGTACAACGGCGCGATGGTGGTTTCCCTGACCGAGATCATGCCGGTCGAAGTGCGCACCACCGGCTTCTCCCTGGCCTACAGCCTGGCGACCGCAACGTTCGGCGGTTTCACGCCGGCGGCCTGTACTTACCTGATTCACGTGCTGGACAACAAAGCGGCTCCAGGCATCTGGCTGAGCGGCGCTGCGGTACTGGGCCTGATCGCCACGCTGGTGCTGTTCCGCAAGGGTCAGACACGGATTCAGGGCGTGACGGCGGTGAGCTGATCGCCGAGAGCTTCAAGCTTCAAGCCATAAGCTCAAGCAAAAAAACGCCCCGATTGATTCGGGGCGTTTTTGTTTCCTGATGACACGGCCACCTTCTCTGGTAATTGACAGTCAGCCTTCGCGAGCAAGCTCGCTCCCACAGGATCGTGGGTCGCCTCGGGACTTCAGCCGTTTCGTAGGACTTGTGGGAGTGACCGGGGTGGCGCTCCACCTTGCTCACGAAGAGGCCGGGGCAGCCAGCCACCTTCTCTGGTGATTGACAGTCAGCCTTCGCGAGCAAGCTCGCTCCCACAGGATCGTGGGTCGCTTCGGGATTTCTGCCAGTTCGCTGGACTTGCTCACACATGAAAACGCCCCGAACCAGTCGGGGCGTTTTTTTGTGCTTAGCGTTTCAGCTCACCGCTTGCCGCTGCTTTCAACCTACTTCGGGAAAGCTGGCGGATTGACCCCGGTCATTTCTTCCATGACGCGGACCACTTGGCAGCTGTAGCCGAATTCGTTGTCGTACCAGACGTACAGCACAACGCGGTTATCCATGGCGATGGTCGCCTCAGCGTCAACGACGCCGGCGTAACGCGAGCCGACGAAGTCGGTGGACACCACTTCCAGGGAGTTCACGAAGTCGATCTGTTTGTGCAGATCCGAATACAGCGCGGTGTGGCGCAGGTATTCGTTCATCTCTTCGCGCGTGGTTGCCGTCCCCAGGTTCAGGTTGAGGATGGCCATCGAGACGTTTGGCGTTGGAACGCGGATCGCGTTACCGGTCAGCTTGCCGGCCAGCTCGGGCAGTGCCTTCGCCGCAGCGGTGGCGGCGCCGGTTTCGGTGATGACCATGTTCAGCGCGGCGCTGCGGCCACGGCGATCGCCCTTGTGGAAGTTGTCGATCAGGTTCTGGTCGTTGGTGTACGAGTGAACGGTTTCAACGTGACCGTTGACGATGCCGAACTTGTCGTTGACGGCCTTCAGCACCGGCACGATGGCGTTGGTGGTGCAGGATGCCGCGGAGATGATCTTGTCATCGGCGGTAATCTGCTGGTGGTTGATGCCGTGCACGATGTTCTTCAACTTGCCCTTGCCCGGCGCGGTCAGGACCACGCGGTCGATGCCCGGGCACTGCAGGTGCTGGCCCAGACCCTCGGCATCACGCCACACACCGGTGTTGTCGACCAGCAATGCGTCCTTGATACCGTACTGGGTGTAGTCCACCTCGGCCGGGTTCTTGGCGTAGATCACCTGAATCAGGTTGCCGTTGGCGCAAATGGTGTTGTTGGCTTCATCGATGGTGATGGTGCCGTCGAAAGGACCGTGGACCGAATCACGGCGCAGCAGACTTGCGCGCTTGACCAGATCGTTTTCAGCACCCTTGCGGACCACGATGGCGCGCAGACGCAGGCCGTCGCCGCCACCGGTTTTTTCGATCAGGATGCGTGCCAGCAGACGACCGATGCGACCGAAGCCGTACAGGACGACGTCAGTGCCCTTGCGCTCGCCGGAGTTCTGCTGGCCAATGACTTCGGCCATTTCTTCGCGGATGAATTCTTCAGGCGTGCGGCCATTGGCTTCGGCCTTGTACTTCACCGCCAGCTTGCCCAGGTCCACCGAAGCGGCGCCCAGTTTGAGCTCGCTCATGGCTTTGACGAGGGGGAACGTCTCGTGTACGGATAACTCGCTGGCGTCGGCCTGGCGGTGACGCGCAAAGCGGTGTGCTTTGAGAATCGCGATGACTGAACGGTTGATCAGGCTGCGGCCATAGATCGAACTCACCACATTATTATTGCGGTAGAGCTGACCGATAAGCGGGATCATCGCCTCGGCGAGGGCTTCACGATCGATCCATTCACCAAGACACTGGTCGGGCTTCTGAGTCACGGGAACCTTCCACATGTAGGGGCTGAAAAAAGGGACTACATTATGCACAGGCCTTTGTTTATGAGCAATCCAGAGTTTTCACGAGCTGGAGCACTACATAATTCCCGGCGCACAAAACTGACAGCGTCTCTGCGGATTAGTTACACTCCCCGGCTTTGCCGCAACGCCTGGAGCTTTAACTTCCGTGCCCGTTCTGCGCCTTCCGATTCTGCCTGCTGCAGCAGGCAAACAACATTGGGGTAACCTCCCCGGTGCCGCCCTGAGTCTCGCCATCGCCGAGGCTGCCAGCGCCGCGAAACGCTTCACCCTGCTGCTTACCGCAGACAGCCAGAGCGCCGAGCGACTGGAGCAGGAACTGAAGTTTTTTGCCCCTGATCTGCCGGTCCTGCATTTCCCCGATTGGGAAACCCTGCCCTACGATCTGTTCTCGCCCCATCAGGACATCATCTCCCAGCGCATCGCCAGCCTGTACCGGCTGCCGGAGCTGGTGCACGGCGTACTGGTGGTGCCGATCACCACCGCCCTGCACCGTCTGGCGCCGACCAGTTTTCTGCTGGGCAGCAGCCTGGTCCTCGACGTCGGCCAGAAGCTCGACGTCGACGCCATGCGCACTCGCCTTGAAGCCAGCGGCTATCGCTACGTCGACACGGTGTACGAGCACGGCGAATTCACCGTGCGTGGCGCGCTGATCGACCTGTTTCCGATGGGCAGCAAACTGCCTTACCGCATCGACCTGTTCGATGACGAAATCGAAACCCTGCGCACCTTCGAGCCGGAAACCCAGCGCTCCATCGACAAGGTCGATTCGGTGCGTCTGTTGCCGGCGAAAGAATTCCCGCTGCAGAAGGAAGCCGTGACGCGCTTCAAGGCTCGCTTCCGCGAGCGCTTCGACGTCGATTTCCGCCGCAGCCCGATCTTTCAGGACTTGAACAGCGGCATCACGCCGGCCGGTATCGAGTACTACATCCCATTGTTCTTCGAAGAAACCTCCACGCTGTTCGACTACCTGCCCCAGGACACCCAGGTGTTTTCCATGCCGGGCATCGAAGCGGCGGCCGAGACGTTCTGGAAGGACGTGCGCAACCGTTACGAAGAACGTCGTGTCGATCCTGAACGCCCGTTGCTGCCGCCGGCCGAGCTGTTCCTGCCGGTGGACGACTGCTTCGCGCGCCTGAAGAACTGGCCGCGGGTGGTCGCCAGCCAGGACGACGTCGAAAGCGGCGTTGGCCGCGAGCGTTTTCCGGCACAGGTGCTGCCTGATCTGGCCATCGAAGCCAAGGCCAGTCAACCGCTGGCAGCGCTGTCGAAGTTCCTCGGCGAATTTCCCGGCCGCGTGCTGTTTACCGCCGAATCCGCCGGTCGCCGTGAAGTGCTGCTGGAGCTGCTCGAACGCCTGAAGCTGCGCCCGAAAACCCTGGACAGCTGGCAGGAGTTTGTCGACAGCAAGGAGCGTCTGGCAATCACCATCGCGCCGCTTGACGAAGGCCTGGTGCTGGAGGAGCCGGCGTTGGCGCTGGTGGCGGAAAGCCCGCTATTCGGTCAGCGGGTCATGCAGCGTCGCCGCCGCGACAAGCGCGCCGACAGCCACGCCAGCGATGCCGTGATCAAGAACCTGGCCGAGCTGCGCGAAGGCGCCCCGGTGGTGCACATCGATCACGGGGTCGGCCGTTACCTGGGGCTGGCAACGCTGGAAGTCGAAAATCAGGTCGCCGAGTTCCTCATGCTGGCCTACGCCGAGGAAGCCAAACTGTATGTGCCGGTGACCAACCTGCACCTGATCGCCCGTTACACCGGCAGCGATGACGAGCTCGCGCCGCTGCACCGCCTGGGTTCCGAGACCTGGCAGAAAGCCAAGCGCAAGGCCGCCGAACAGGTCCGCGACGTGGCCGCCGAGCTGCTCGACATCTACGCCCGCCGCGCGGCTCGCGAGGGGTATGCCTTCGCCGATCCGAAGCTGGACTACGACACCTTCAGCGCCGGCTTCCCGTTCGAAGAAACCCCGGACCAGCAGACCACCATCGAAGCCGTGCGCGCCGACATGCTCGCGCCCAAGCCCATGGACCGTCTGGTCTGCGGCGACGTCGGTTTCGGCAAGACCGAAGTGGCCATGCGTGCGGCGTTCATCGCCGTGCACGGTGGCCGCCAAGTGGCGATTCTGGTGCCGACCACCCTCCTCGCCCAGCAGCACTACAACAGTTTCCGCGACCGTTTCGCTGACTGGCCGGTGACGGTTGAAGTGATGAGCCGCTTCAAATCGGCGAAAGAGATCAACGCCGCCGTGGCCGACCTGGCCGAGGGCAAGATCGACATCGTCATCGGCACCCACAAGCTGCTGCAGGACGACGTCAAGATCAAGAATCTGGGGCTGGTGATCATCGACGAAGAGCACCGCTTCGGTGTGCGTCAGAAGGAACAGCTCAAGGCCCTGCGCAGCGAGGTCGACATCCTGACCCTCACCGCCACGCCGATCCCGCGCACCCTGAACATGGCCGTGGCCGGCATGCGTGACCTGTCGATCATCGCCACCCCGCCCGCGCGACGTCTGTCGGTGCGCACCTTCGTCATGGAGCAGAACAAGCCGACGGTCAAAGAAGCGTTGCTGCGTGAGTTGCTGCGCGGCGGTCAGGTGTACTACCTGCACAACGACGTGAAGACCATCGAGAAATGCGCGGCGGACCTGGCCGAACTGGTGCCGGAAGCACGCATCGGCATCGGCCACGGGCAGATGCACGAACGCGATCTCGAACAGGTGATGAGCGACTTCTACCACAAGCGCTTCAACGTGCTGATCGCCTCGACCATCATCGAGACCGGCATCGACGTGCCGAGCGCCAACACCATCATCATCGAGCGTGCCGACAAATTCGGTCTGGCGCAGCTGCACCAGTTGCGCGGTCGGGTCGGGCGCAGTCACCACCAGGCCTACGCCTACCTGCTGACACCGCCACGCAAGCAGATCACCCCGGATGCCGAGAAGCGTCTGGAGGCGATCGCCAACACCCAGGACCTCGGCGCGGGCTTCGTGCTTGCCACCAACGACCTGGAGATCCGTGGCGCCGGCGAACTGCTGGGCGATGGCCAGAGCGGGCAGATCCAGGCGGTGGGCTTCACCCTGTACATGGAAATGCTCGAACGTGCGGTCAAATCGATCCGCAAGGGCGAGCAGCCCAATCTCGACCAGCCGCTGGGTGGCGGTCCCGAGGTCAATCTGCGGGTGCCGGGGCTGATTCCGGAAGCCTATCTGCCAGACGTGCACACGCGCCTGATTCTGTACAAGCGCATCGCCAACGCCGCCGACGAAGAGGGCCTCAAGGACCTGCAGGTCGAGATGATCGACCGCTTCGGGCTGCTGCCGGAACCGACCAAGAATCTGGTGCGCCTGACCTCGCTCAAGCTGAAGGCCGAGCAACTGGGCATCAAGAAAGTCGACGCCGGGCCCCAGGGTGGACGCATCGAATTCGCGGCGGAGACCCCGGTCGACCCGCTGACGCTGATCAAGCTGATCCAGAGCCAGCCCAAACGCTACAAGTTCGAAGGCGCCACGCTGTTCAAATTCATGGTGCCGATGGAGCGTCCCGAGGAACGCTTCGCCACACTGGAGGCGCTGTTCGAACGCTTGACCCCACCGCCTTCCAAAAAATCGGCTTAAGGATTCACCATGGGTTTGATCCGCTCCTTCACCCTGCTGCTGGTGCTGTTTGCCCCGGCGGCCTTCGCCGATGGCACCTATCAGGTGGAACTGATCCTGTTCCGTCAGAACGGCGAGCCGGCGGCGACCAATCAACCCGCGCCGGAAGACTGGGCCGCCGGGGCGCAACGGCTGGGCGCGGACAGCCAGACGCCCACGGCGCTGGACGGTCTGGTGAACAAGCTGGAATCAAGCGACGGCTATAAAGTGCTGCTGCACACCGCCTGGCAACAGGACCTCAGTGCCACGCCGAGCAAGGTGGCCATCAGTGACGGCCAGGAGCAGTTCGGCCACTTCCCCATCGAGGGCACGGTGAACCTGGGTCTGGCACGCTTTACCGACATCGACGCGAACTTCTGGGTCAACCAGCTGGACAGCCACGGTGTGCTGGTGACCAGCGAGCGCATGCGTCAGGCCACTCGCGTCAGAAACGGAGAACTTACTTATATGGACAACGGAAGCCTCGCCATGCTGATCAAGGTTTCCCCCGTCCAGCCACCGCGTTGACGCAGGCCTAGACGTGGCGTCCCTACTGGAAAAAGCCCTCGCCCTGCCGTGGGAACCGCTGTTCAAAACCCAGGCGGTCGAGCGGGGTCTGGAGTACGCGCGGCAGAAGCGCGTGATGCTCGAACACTTGAGCGGCGATGTGGTGCGCACGGTGTGCCGGGGTTCAAGCCTGGAGAACTACACCCAGACGCTGTTGTTCAAGGACCCCGAGCGCACGCGCAATTTCATTGTCGGCAAATGCACCTGCCCGGTCAGAAACAACTGCAAGCACTGCGCGGCGGCGCTGTTCTTCTTGCAGGACCCGGCAAACAGCCCCGGCATTCTTGCAGCGGTGGACGGCGAGCCAACTGCGCGCAGACCGAAAGTCGTCGAGCAAAAACCCAAGTTGCCCGAGCGCTTGGAAAAGAACATCAAGCCCGAGCCGCGGCTGATTCTCGCCAGCTTCGAGTACAGCGCCTACGAGCCGCGCAACGGCAAGATGCAGCGGCACATCCAGCACCGCGCAGCCCTGGCGTTTCGCTACCGTGAATCCTATGTGTCTGGCGTGCCCGCCCCCGGCCGTGGCGGCGACATCCTCTGGCATCTGCCGGACGAAATTCTGCGCACCCGCCGCCATCCGGAGCGTGAAGGCGAGTATCGCAAGCAGCTTCAGGAACTGGGCTTTCGCATTGCGACCCGGCAGAGCAAGGCGCTGCCGGACAGTGCCGGCGAGATGTTCGAACTGCCCACCGACAAGGCCTGGCTGAGTTTCATTCTCGATGACCTGCCCCGGCTGCGCGCCGAAGGCTGGCAGATCGAGATGAGCGAAGACTTCGGCTTCGACGTGACGCCGGTGGACGATTGGTACGCAGTGGTCGACGACGAGCCGGAGCGCGACTGGTTCGATCTGGAGCTGGGGATCATCGTCAATGGCGAGCGGCTGAGCCTGCTGCCGATTCTGATCAATCTGCTGCGCACGCACCCGGAATTGATGACCGCCAGCGGCATCGCCAAGCGCCGCGACGACGAGCAGCTGCTGGTTCAGCTCAACCATTTCACCCAGCGCGGCGGCGTGCCGATTCAGGTGGCGCTGCCTTATGGGCGGCTGAAACCGGTGCTGGCGACCCTCGGCGATTTCTATTGGCGCGAGGATGGCAACAATGCCATTCGCCTGAACACCGCCGACGCCGCGCGGCTGCGGCAGCTCGATGACCTGCCGCTGGTGTGGCAGGGCGGCGACCGGCTACGGCAGTTTTCCGAGCGACTGGTGAACATCAAGGACGTGCGCGGTGAGGTGCCGGAGGGCCTGAATGCCACGTTGCGGCCTTATCAGCTGGAGGGCCTCAGCTGGATGCAGGCACTGCGCGAGCTGGAAGTCGGCGGCGTGCTCGCTGATGACATGGGCCTGGGCAAGACCCTGCAAACCCTGGCGCACCTGCTGCTGGAAAAACAGGCCGGACGTCTCGACCGACCGGCGCTGGTGGTGATGCCCACCAGCCTGATCCCGAACTGGATGGACGAAGCGAAGCACTTCACGCCGCAAATCAAGGTGCTGGCGCTGTTCGGCACCCAGCGGCATCAGGATTTCAAACATCTGCAGGATTACGACCTGATCCTCACCACTTACGCGCTGCTGCCCCGTGACGTCGAGGTGCTCAGTCAGCAACTGCTGCATGTGCTGGTGCTCGATGAAGCGCAATACATCAAGAACCCCACCAGCAAAGCGGCCCAGGCGGCGCGTCAGTTGAATGCTCGGCAGCGTCTGTGTCTGAGCGGTACGCCGCTGGAAAACCACCTGGGCGAGCTGTGGTCGCTGTTCCATTTCCTCATGCCGGGCTGGCTGGGCGATGCCAAGCAGTTCAACAGCAATTACCGCACGCCGATCGAGAAATTGGGCAACGAGCAGCGTCTGGAGCACCTCAACGCACGGATCAAGCCGTTCCTGCTGCGCCGGACCAAGGAGCAGGTGGCGACCGAGTTGCCGCCGAAAACCGAGATCGTGCATTGGGTCGAGCTCAACGACACCCAGCGCGATGTATACGAAACCATGCGCCTGGCGATGGACAAGAAGGTCCGCGACGAGATCACCCGTAAGGGCGTGGGGCGCAGTCAGATCATCATTCTTGAGGCGCTGCTCAAGCTGCGTCAGGTCTGCTGCGACCTGCGGCTGGTCAACAGTGCGCCGGTCAATCCGCGGCAGTCGAGTTCGGGCAAGCTGGACAGCCTGATGGAGATGCTGGAGGAGTTGTTTGCGGAGAATCGCAAGATTCTGTTGTTTTCGCAGTTTACGTCGATGCTGGAGTTGATCGAGGCGGAGTTGAAGCAGCGCGGGATCGCGTATTCGCTGCTGACCGGGAAGACCAGGGATCGGCGGGTGCCGGTACAGGATTTCCAGAGCGGGAAGCATCCGATCTTCTTGATCAGTCTGAAGGCGGGTGGCACGGGGTTGAACCTGACGGCGGCCGATACGGTGATTCACTATGATCCGTGGTGGAACCCTGCGGCGGAGAATCAGGCGACGGATCGGGCGTATCGGATTGGTCAGGATAAGCCGGTGTTCGTGTACAAGATGATTGCGCGGGGGACGGTGGAGGAGAAGATTCAGCATTTGCAGCAGGAGAAGGCGGCGCTGGCGGCCGGTGTGCTGGATGGGCGCAAGGCCGGGGACTGGAAGTTGCAGGATGAGGATATTGCGGCGTTGTTTGCGCCGTTGCCGGTGGTGGCCAAGAAGATCAAGCGCTAAGGCGGGTGTTTTGGGATCAAGATCTAAAGCGTCTGCCTAAGGGCAGACATTTCGCCTTCGGCGAGTTACTTGGAAAAGGGGGGTGTCAGAAATTTTGTGTTCGGGCATAACATGAGTAAGAGGTGCATGTATGCCAACCAAAAAGAAACCTGCGTTACGCGAGCTACCCAAAATCCCTAAAGAGCTGC
>NZ_JBTOQG010000010.1:0-138698 GCF_055283955.1 Pseudomonas sp. HP_12 | reverse complement strand
CCGTGGGCCCGCGCCGAACGGACATCCATGTCCTGACGGCGCTCTCGCCGCATCCATGCGGCTCGGCCCACTCCGCGAGACCTGCGTTCAGCCTGCACCCAAGTCGCGATTGCCGGTGTCTGGACTTTTTGTGTAGGAAGAACAAAAGCAGATCAAAAGCTTCCCGGCTGAAGCCGGTCCTACGGTGTGCACGCATTGCTTTTAGTGGGACCGGCTTCAGCCGGGAAGAGGCCAGTGTGGACACTGGTCACTTCAGATCAGCCGCGCCCACCAAATCCCAGGCACAAAAAAAGCGACCCTAAGGTCGCTCTCTTTGTCGTTACGAGGAGTTCAAGGGCCTCGTAACTCAATATGGCGCAGCGGACGGGACTCGAACCCGCGACCCCCGGCGTGACAGGCCGGTATTCTAACCGACTGAACTACCGCTGCGCGTAACACTTGAAACGAATGGTGGGTGATGACGGGATCGAACCGCCGACATTCTGCTTGTAAGGCAGACGCTCTCCCAGCTGAGCTAATCACCCTTCGCTTCGGTGTGGCGCGCATTCTACGGAGCGATCAAAAAGCTGGCAAGCACTTTTTGAAATAAATTTTATAATCCTTCCAAAGGCTTACATCAGGGTTGGCCGCAGGGTCACAGCAGCGAATAATGCCCCCCTTTGTATAAAGGAGAGATGTACCCCATGTGGTTCAAAAACCTGCTTGTCTATCGCCTGACCCAGGACCTGCCATTTGACGCCGAGGCGCTGGAAACCGCGTTGGCGACCAAGCCTGCACGTGCCTGTGCCAGCCAGGAGTTGACCACTTACGGTTTCATCGCCCCGTTCGGCAAGGGCGAAGACGCGCCACTGGTGCACGTCAGCGGTGATTTCATGCTGATCTCGGCGCGCAAGGAAGAACGCATTCTGCCCGGCAGTGTGGTCAACGATGCCTTGAAAGAGAAAGTCGAAGAGATCGAGACCGAGCAGATGCGCAAGGTCTACAAGAAGGAACGCGATCAGCTCAAGGATGAAATCATCCAGGCCTTCCTGCCCCGCGCCTTTATCCGCCGCTCGGCCACTTTCGCCGCCATCGCCCCCAAGCAAGGCGTGATTCTGGTCAACGCTTCCAGCCCCAAGCGCGCCGAAGACCTGCTGTCGACCCTGCGTGAAGTGGTCGGCTCGTTGCCAGTCCGCCCCGTGACCGTCAAGACCGCGCCAACCGCTGTGATGACCGAATGGGTCAAGACCAGCCAGACCGCCGAGCACTTCTTCGTACTGGACGAGTGCGAACTGCGCGACACCCACGAAGACGGCGGCATTGTGAAGTGCAAGCGTCAGGACCTCACCAGCGACGAAATCCAGCTTCACCTGAGCACCGGCAAAGTCGTCACTCAGCTGTCGCTCGCGTGGCAGGACAAGCTGTCGTTCGTGCTGGACGACAAGCTCGGCATCAAACGCCTGAAGTTCGAAGACCTGCTGCAGGATGAAGCCGAGCAGAACGGCGGCGACGATGCGCTGGGGCAGCAGGACGCCAGCTTCACACTGATGATGCTGACATTCGGCGAGTTCCTGCCGGAGCTGATGGAAGCACTGGGCGGCGAAGAGATTCCCCAGGGGATCTGATTTCGCCTGACGGCGCAGGAGCCGGCTTGCTGGCTCCTTCCGTTTCCGGGTTCATTCATACCAATAAGAAAGGAGCAGGCCATGCGTGCCCTGGCTGCGTTGAGTCGTTTTGTCGGTAATACCTTCGCGTACTGGGTGCTGTTGTTCGCCGTGCTGGCGTTCCTGTTCCCGTCCTGGTTCATCGGCCTCAAGTCGTACATCGTGCCGTTGCTGGGGCTGGTGATGTTCGGCATGGGCCTGACCCTGAAGCTTGATGATTTTTCTGAAGTCGTGCGCCATCCCTGGCGCGTGGCTCTGGGGGTGGTCGCGCATTTCGTGATCATGCCCGGCGTGGCCTGGCTGCTTTGCCAGTTGTTTCACCTGCCGCCGGAAGTCGCCGTGGGCGTGATTCTGGTCGGCTGCTGCCCGAGCGGCACGTCGTCCAACGTCATGACCTGGCTGGCGAAAGGTGACCTGGCGCTGTCGGTGGCCATCGCCGCCGTCACCACCCTCCTCGCCCCGCTGCTGACCCCGGCGCTGATCTGGCTGCTGGCGTCGGCGTGGTTGCCGGTGTCCTTCATGGAAATGTTCTGGTCGATCCTGCAGCTGGTGATGCTGCCGATCGTGCTCGGCGTCATCGCTCAACGTTTACTCGGCGCCAAGGTGAGTTTTGCCGTCGACGTGCTGCCGCTGGTGTCGGTGGTGAGCATCGTGATGATCGTCTGCGCGGTGGTGGCAGCGAGTCAGGCGAAGATCGCCGAGTCGGGCCTATTGATCATGGCCGTGGTGATCCTGCACAACAGCTTCGGTTTTCTGCTGGGTTACTTCACCGGCAAGCTGTTCAAGTTGCCACTGGCTCAGCGCAAATCGCTGTCCCTGGAAGTCGGCATGCAGAACTCAGGCCTCGGCGCCGCCCTGGCCGCTGCGCACTTTTCGCCACTGGCGGCGGTGCCGAGCGCGCTGTTCAGCGTCTGGCACAACATTTCGGGCGCGTTGCTTTCGACGTACTTCCTGAAGATGACGCCGGATGCGGTGGTTGCGGAAGAGAAGCCGATTGTAGGGTGATCGGCATGGCGCCTGTGGGAGATCCCCGATCACCCACGCATCATCCGGCAAAATGCGATCCCTGTGGGAGCGAGCTTGCTCACGAAGAGGCCGGTACATCCGCTCATTTTTCTGCGGCAGGAATACCGTCTTCGTGAGCAAGCTCACTCCCACAAGTTATTTTGACACCAGAAATATCGGGTTTCTTATTAACGCGCTGGCACTCGCCTTAGCGCACCGCCCCCCGCAATTCCGCTACCCGCTCACGCACCAGCGCCGGTTGCGATGCCTCCCTCGTCAACGCAGGCCCGGCGACCAGGGTCACTCGCGACCAAAGCCTGCGGAACACGCCCTTGTTCGGGTCGCGGCTGAAAAAGCTGCCCCACAACCCCTGCAATGCCATTGGAATCACCGGCACATCAGTCTCCTGCAAGACCCGGGTCATGCCACTCTTAAAGGTGTCGATCTCGCCGTCGGTGGTCAGCTTACCTTCCGGAAAGATGCACACCAGCTCGCCTTCCTTAAGGTAATGGGCGATGCGTTCGAACGCGCTGTCGAACACTGCCTTGTCCTCTTTGATACCGGCAATCGGGATGGCGCCCGCCGTGCGGAACACGAAATTCAGCACCGGCAGATTGAAGATTTTGTAGTACATGACGAAGCGGATCGGCCGGCGCACAGAGCCGGCAATCAACAGCGCATCGACGAACGAGACATGGTTGCACACCAGCAATGCCGCGCCCTCATCAGGGATCTGGTCAAGGTCGCGATGCTCAACGCGGTACATGGAATGGCTGAGCAGCCAGATCATGAAACGCATGGTGAACTCGGGCACGATTTTGAAGATGTAGGCGTTGACCGCGATGTTCATCAGCGACACGACAAGGAACAGCTGCGGAATCGACAGCTTCGCCACGCTCAGCAGGATGATCGAAACGATCGCCGACACCACCATGAACAGCGCGTTGAGGATGTTGTTGGACGCGATGACCCGCGAGCGCTCCTTCTCCGCCGTTCGCGACTGGATCAGCGCGTACAGCGGCACGATGTAAAAGCCGCCGAAGACGCCGATGCCGAGGATGTCCAGCAACACCCACCACGCCTGCCCGTAACCCAGAATCGCCAGCCAGTTATTGGCCTGCACGTTCTGCGGGAAATCACCGGAATGCCACCAGAGCAACAAGCCGAACACGGTCAGGCCCATGGAGCCGAACGGCACCAGGCCGATCTCCACTTTGCGCCCGGACAGTCGCTCGCAGAGCATGGAACCAGCGGCGATGCCGATGGAGAACACCGTCAGAATCAGGGTGACGACGGTTTCATCGCCGTACAGAAATTCCTTGGCGTAGGCCGGGATCTGCGTCAGATAAATCGCCCCGACGAACCAGAACCACGAGTTGCCGACGATGGAACGCGACACCGCTTTGGTCTGCCCCAGGCCGAGTTTCAGGGTGGCCCAGGATTCACTGAAGATGTTCCAGTTCAGGCGCATGTCCGGCGAAGCGGCCGCGGCCGGCGGAATGCCCCTGCTCGCGAGGTAACCCAGACACGCCACCGAGACCATCGCTGCCGCGACGATGGGCGCGTAGTGGGTCGCCGACATCATCACTCCGGCGCCGATGGTGCCGGCCAGGATCGCCAAAAACGTGCCCATTTCCACCAGGCCGTTGCCGCCCACCAGTTCGTTCTCATGCAGGTGCTGGGGCAGGATCGAGTACTTCACCGGCCCAAACAACGCCGAGTGAGTGCCCATGGCGAACAGCGCCGCCAGCATCAGCGACAGGTGGTTGAACAGAAAACCCGTGGCCCCCACGACCATGATCACGATCTCCAGGACCTTGATCATGCGGATCAGCTTGTCCTTGGGGTATTTCTCGCCGAACTGCCCGGCCAGCGCCGAGAACAGAAAGAACGGCAGGATGAACAGCAAGGCGCAGAGGTTGACGTAGATGGAGCGGTCGCCGTCGATGCTCAGCTTGTAGAGGATGGCGAGGATCAGCGACTGCTTGAAGATGTTGTCGTTGAACGCCCCGAGGGACTGGGTCACGAAAAACGGCAGAAAGCGCCGCTTACCCAACAAACTGAACTGCGACTGACTCATCTTCCCTGGTCCTGAGTGGCGCCGGTATCGGCTTTCGGATGGGAACGCCGAACGGCGGTTCCGGGCCACATTGAAGACGACGCCGGCGGCAAAGTCGAGCATGCGCTCCAACGGATAGTCCGTTAGAGCGTGGGAGCGCTATCTAGCGCAAGCCAGCGATGCAGGGCGAAACGAACAGCTCGCCTTTATAGGCCCCGGTCACGGTGCGCTTCATGATCACCAGCCACAGGACACTCAGCGAGGCGACCAGCACGCTGCCGAGAACCGCAAAGAACACAAGATGAAGCACCGTGCCCAGCTTCAGGGTGGTCAGCGCGAACACCCCCAGCGGAAAGGTAAAACCCCACCAGCCCAGGTTGAACGGGATGCCGTTGCGCAGGTAACGCGTGGTGATCAGCAGCGCCATCAGGCACCACCACACGCCGACACCCCACAAGATCACGCCGCCGATCAGGCCAAGGCCCGACGCGATCTCGCCGACGCCGGGCAGTCCGTTGGCGTTGAAGATCAGTGGCGAATCGGCGCCCAGCACAATCAAACCGAATGCGCCGGTGCTGATCGGCCCGAGGGCCAGCCAGCTCGATGCGGCCATGCTTTCGTGGGGCAGTTTGTGCAGGGCCATGCGCAACAGCAGGATGGTCAGAATGCTGAACGCCACCGGCACCGACATCGCCCACAGCACGTAGCTGGTGATGAGCACGCTGAACTGGCTGTGACTGTCCGTCAGATGTGGCGCCAGCTGCCCGCCGCTCACCGCCGCCACTTCGCAGGCCACCAGCGGCAGAAGCCAGACGGCGGTCATCTGATCGATACGGTGTTCCTGGCGGGTGAACATCAAAAACGGGATGACCACGCCGCAGGCCAGGGACATCGCCACGTCCAGCCACCACAACATCTCGGCAATCGGCAGCACGGCGTCGCCCCATCGCGGCAGGCCGAAAGTCAGCAGCCCATTGATGAGCGTCGCCAGGCCCATGGGAATCGTGCCGAAAAACATCGACACCGTGGAATGCCCGAACACCCGCCGCGCCTCGTCGAAAAACATCACCCAGCGGGCGATGTAGAGGGCGCTGAAGGTCAGGAACAGCACGATGTTCAGCATCCACAAGGCTTCGGCCAGCTTGAACACGCCGGGGATGGGCACCGGAAGCTGCACCAGCACAGCCGACAGAATCCCGGTGCCCATGGTCGCGGCGAACCAGTTGGGGGTGAATTGGCGGATGACTTCCCGTGGATGGCTCAGTTGGCTGAAGGGTCTTTGCGGGCAGAAAATGGCGTGGGTCATGGCGAGCTCCTGTCCTCGTGTGAGGTGGTCCCCATAGTAGGACGGCAGCTGATATCGACTAAGCGGGTAATTTCGCTATGCATCATAGATTTCCCCGATATGAACCGGGCATGGGATTCATCGCATTCCTGCGACACCGCGCCGCTCAGACCTTGGTCGTAACAGACGAACCCCACGCGGCGTGCGAGACTGTCCGGCCGGCGAGGGATCGCCACCGAAACCGCTAGCCGCTTGCCTCCGGAGTTCCCATGTCGCTGTCCAGCGGGCTGATCGCTGCCGTCGCCCTGGCCTATATGGCCATCATGTTCGCCATCGCCTTTTACGGTGACCGCCGCAGTACCCCGCTGCCGCCGCGCCTGCGCGCCTGGGTGTACAGCCTGTCGCTGGCGGTTTACTGCACCAGCTGGACGTTTTTCGGCTCGGTCGGCCAGGCCGCCGAGCAATTGTGGTCGTTTCTGCCGATCTACCTCGGGCCGATTCTGCTGATGCTGCTGGCGCCCTGGGTGCTGCAGAAAATGGTGCTGGTCAGCAAGCAGGAAAACATCACTTCAATCGCCGACTTCATCGCCGCCCGCTACGGCAAGTCGCAAACCCTCGCCGTCGTCGTCGCGCTGATCTGCCTGATCGGCGTGTTGCCCTACATCGCGCTGCAACTCAAAGGCATCGTGCTGGGGGTGAACATTCTGATCGGTGCCGGCGCCGACGCCACAGGGACTCGCGCCCAGGACACTGCGCTGATCGTGTCGCTGGTGCTGGCGCTGTTCACCATCGTCTTCAGCACCCGCAACCTCGACGCCACCGAGCACCACCGCGGCATGGTCCTGGCGATTGCCTTCGAGTCGCTGGTCAAGCTGTTCGCCTTCATGGCCGTCGGCGCGTTCGTGACCTTCGGCCTGTACGACGGCGTGGACGACCTGTTCAACCAGGCCATGCTCGCACCGCGTCTGGAGGAGTACTGGAAAGAAACGGTCAACTGGCCATCGATGGTGGTGCAGACCGGCGTCGCCATGATGGCGATCATCTGCCTGCCCCGGCAGTTTCACGTCACCGTGGTGGAGAACATCGAGCCACAGGATTTGCGCCTGGCGAAATGGGTGTTCCCGGCGTATTTGCTGCTGGCCGCGGTGTTCGTGGTGCCGATTGCGCTGGCGGGGCAGATGCTGCTACCCGCCTCGGTGCTGCCGGACTCGTTCGTGATCAGCGTGCCATTGGCCCACGCGCACCCGGCGCTGGCCATGCTGGCGTTCATCGGCGGCGCCTCGGCCGCCACCGGCATGGTCATCGTTGCCAGCGTCGCCCTCTCGACCATGGTTTCCAACGACATGCTGCTGCCGTGGCTGCTGCGGCGCAAAACCGCCGAGCGTCCGTTTGAAGTCTTTCGCCACTGGATGCTCTCGGTGCGCCGGGTCAGCATCGTCGTCATTCTGTTGCTCGCCTACGTCAGCTACCGGCTGCTGGGCTCGACTGCGAGCCTGGCGACCATCGGCCAGATCGCCTTCGCCGCCATCACTCAGTTGATGCCGGCGATGATCGGCGCGCTGTACTGGAAGCCGGCCAATCGTCGCGGGGTGTTCGCCGGGCTTGCTGCCGGGGTGTTCATCTGGTTTTACACCCTGGTGCTGCCGATCATTGCCCACAGCATGGGCTGGTCGCTGAGCAGTTTTCCGCTGCTGGCGTGGCTGCACAGCAACCCGTTCAATCTGCCGATCAGCCCGCTGACCCAGGGCGTGGTGCTGTCGATGCTGGGCAACCTGGCATTGTTTGTGTGGGTCTCGCTGCTGTCGCGAACGCGAGTGTCCGAACACTGGCAGGCGGGGCGTTTCATCGGCCAGGAATTGCAGGCTCGGCCCAACAATCGCTCGCTGCTGGCGGTGCAGATCGAGGACCTGCTCAAGCTCTCGGCGCGTTTCGTCGGCGAAGAGCGGGCGCAACAGAGCTTCATCCGCTTCGCCTACCGCCAGGGCAAGGGCTTTAACCCCAACCAGAACGCCAACGGCGAATGGATCGCCCACACCGAACGCTTGCTGGCAGGAGTGCTGGGCACGTCGTCGACGCGGGCGGTGGTCAAGGCGGCGATTGAAGGCCGCGACATGCAGCTCGAAGACGTGGTGCGCATCGCCGACGAAGCTTCCGAGGTGCTGCAGTTCAATCGCGCGCTGCTGCAAGGCGCCATCGAGAACATCACTCAGGGCATCAGCGTGGTGGATCAATCCCTGCGACTGGTGGCCTGGAACGCGCGCTATCTGGAGCTGTTCAATTACCCGGAAGGCCTGATTAGCGTGGGGCGGCCCATCGCCGACATCATCCGCTACAACGCCGAGCGCGGTTTGCTCGGCCCCGGCGAGGCCGAAGTGCATGTCGCCCGGCGCCTGCACTGGATGCGTCAGGGCCGCGCGCACACGTCCGAGCGGTTGTTTCCCAATGGGCAGGTGATCGAGCTGATCGGCAACCCGATGCCCGGCGGCGGCTTCGTCATGAGCTTCACTGACATCACCGCGTTCCGCGAGGCCGAGCATGCGCTCAAGGGCGCCAACGAAAGCCTCGAACAACGCGTGGCTGAACGGACGCGGGAGCTGTCGCAGCTGAACACGGCGCTGAGCGAAGCCAAGGCCCATGCGGAAGCCGCCAATCAGTCGAAAACGCGCTTTCTCGCCGCCGTCAGCCATGACCTGATGCAGCCCATGAACGCGGCGCGTTTGTTCTCCGCCGCCCTGCTGCACAACGACGACAACGTGCCCGCGGAGGCGAAACAGCTGATCCAGCATCTGGACAGCTCGCTGCGTTCGGCCGAAGACTTGATCAGCGACCTGCTGGATATTTCGCGGCTGGAAAATGGCAAGTTCACGCCGACCATCACGCCGTTCGCGCTGAACAACCTGTTTGAAACCCTCGGCGCCGAATTCAAGGCCCTCGCCCAGGAGCAGGGTCTGGACTTCCGCGTGCGCGGCAGCACGTTGCGCGTGGCCAGCGACGCCAAGCTACTGCGGCGGGTGCTGCAGAACTTCCTGACCAATGCGTTTCGTTACGCCAAGGGGCCGATTCTGCTGGGGGTGCGGCGCCGTAACGGGCAGCTGAGTCTGGAAGTCTGGGACCGTGGGCCGGGTATTCCCGAGGACAAGCGCCAGGTGATTTTCGAGGAGTTCAAGCGGCTGGACAGCCATCAGACCCGCGCCGAGAAGGGCCTGGGTTTGGGGCTGGCGATTGCCGATGGTCTGTGCCGCGTGCTCGGTCATTCGCTGGAAGTGCGTTCATGGCCGGGCCAGGGCAGCGTGTTCAGCGTCACGGTGCCGCTGGCGCCTGCATTGCCGATACCGGCCGTTGTGCCGAGCGAACCTTCGCGTGCTGCGCTCAACGGTACGCAAATCCTCTGCGTCGACAACGAGGACAGCATCCTGATTGGCATGAACAGCCTGCTGAGCCGCTGGGGTTGCCAGGTCTGGACCGCGCGCAATCGTGAGGAATGCCAGGCCCTGCTCATCGACGGCATTCGACCGCACCTGGCCCTGGTGGATTACCACCTGGATCACGGCGAAATCGGCACCGAACTGATGGCCTGGCTGCGCACGCAACTGGGTGAGCCGGTCCCTGGCGTGGTCATCAGCGCCGACGGCCGCCCGGAGCTGATCGCCCAGGTACACGCCGCCGGCCTTGAGTATCTGGCCAAACCGGTGAAGCCCGCCGCGCTGCGGGCGTTGTTGAGCCGGCATGTGCGGTTGGGTTGAGGCTGGCTGGTCTCGTCAAGATGGGAACGATGATCCGCTGTAGGAGTGAGCTTGCTCGCGATCGGCTGCGCAGCAGTCGTGAAACCGGTAATGCCTGACACACGGCACGCACCGGTTTGCTGCCGCTGCGCGCCAGATCGCGAGCAAGCTCACTCCTACAGTTTTCTTCCGCATTGCCCGCAGCATTCGCCGCAGCCGTGGACGGTTCTATTTAACCTTCCTGAACACAAACACCAACCCCACCACAATCAGCACCATCCCCAGCAAGCTCATCAGCGCGAGGCGGTTGCCGTAGATCAGGTAGTCCATGATCGCGGTGACGCCGGGCACCAGGTAAAACAGGCTGGTGACGTTGACCAGATTGCCTTGGGCGATAAGCCGATAGAGCAGAAACGTCGCCAGCACCGATACCACCAGCCCCATGTACAGCACCGGCACGAAGAAGCCGATGCTGTGTTCGAAATGAAAGGGCTGAAACGGAACGAACACGGCACACACCACCGTCCCCGCAAGGTATTGCACCGGCAACGTGCCGAGGGGGTTGTCGGTGATGCGTTTCTGCATGATCGAGCCGCCGGTCATGCTCAACATGCCCAGTACGCCGAATGCCATGCCGGCCAGCGATCCGCCGTCGCCGATGCCTTGCCAGACCACCAGCACCAGACCCGCCAGCCCCAGACTCAGGCCGAACATGCGTGACGCCGAGCGGCTGCGTTCAACCAGCACGGCCGTGAGTATCGGTTGCACGCCCATGATCGTGGCCATGACGCCGGGCGCGACTTTCATGTCCAGCGCCAGCAGGTAGCAGATCTGATAAGCCCCCAGCAGCACCGCCCCTGTCATCAACGCAAAGCCCATCGACGCGCGGGTGGCGGGAAGCTTGTAACCCAAGGCCGGGATCAGGATCGCCAGCGCCACAAGCGCCAGCAGAAAACGGAACAGTAGAAATGCAAACGGTGAAGCGTGGGTCAGGCCCCACTTGGAAACGATCGCGCCGCTGCTCCAGAGCAGGACGAAAAGCGTCGTCGTGGCCATCGAGGCCAAGGCTTTATTAGCGAACATGAGTCACCTGTGATTCAGACAAAATCGGACCCGGCACGAACCGGATTCACGGATGTTTTGCGGGCGTTTGCAGGCTTCGGTCGACAGCGTTGACGCAGTCGGTCAGCCGAGCACAACGACGCCTGGCGGTGCAACGACGCACACGACAGGACTGTTCACTGATGGGGGTGGCGGGTAACGCGTGATGAAGGCGATTTGCATGCAGCTGCACGGTTCCGCAACAGCGCGAGCCGTGGCGGATAAAGCGAACCGGGTGCGGGATGCAGGCATCGTACTCATCTTCTGAAAGGAGTGACTCGGTGTTGCCAAGTGTTACAACAACGAGGCCGACTATAACCAGCCAGCGGTGCCTCGTGCAATGCCATAACGCGACGTCGTGAATTGCCCTGATGCAGCGCTACCAGGACAGTTTCAGCTCGACGCCGAGGTAATTGCTGTCGTGCCCGCCGGCATCGCGCACTGACTGGCCGACGTCGTAGTGCACCGCCTCGACCGCGCCGCTCAGATTAGGGGTGAACGCATAGTCCGTGCGCACCTGCCCGTAAGCGCCGGTCCAGCGACTGCCCTGCCCCGCGGTTCCGGCCACCGCGATGTTGGGCTGCACGTAAACGGCGTCTTCGGTGGTCTCCCGCCATTGCAGGCCAAGGGCCGTCTGAATGCTCAGCTTGGCGATCGGCTTGATGGTAATCGACGGTTTGACGTGCAGGATGTTGGCATAGCCGGTGTAGCCCCCCAGCGAAAAATAGTAGCCGTTGGGAAACAGCGGATTGAACGTGCCCAGCGTGCCGTCGCCGTTTTTTCGGTCGCCCGACGCGGCGTCCAGTTGCAGACCCAGACGCGGCGTCCAGCTGACGTCGGCGAAGGTGTAACCCACGCGACTACCCGCCGCCCAGGCGCGAATGCTCTTGGCGCCGACCGAACCGGTCTGCCCCATCGCCTCCAGGTCCCAGTCATAGCCATCGGCCGCGCCGCCCAGTCGAGCGTCAAAGATGTTCCGGTGTTCTGCGCCGTTGGCATCGAGGTAACTGGCGTCGTCGCGTTCATACAGCCCGACGTAGGCCGACAGCTCGTTACTGCCGCCCACCAGCCGCTCGGCGCGCAGCATGTGAAAGCGAAATTCGTGGTTCGAGCGATCGTCGAAGTGGCGCTCGTCCTGGTATTGCACCGGTCGGCTGGCAATCGCGATGAAGCGCCACAGCCCGGTCTCCCAGTCCGCCCACAAGGCATCGAACGATTGGCGCACGTTCGGTCCGTCGCGGGAGGAAATAAAGCGCTGCAAGTCGAAAGCGAAATCCTGCCGTCCCACCCGCGCCTTGAAGGTGTTGTCTCCCAGCTTTTTGGTGTACTCCAGAAACGCCAGGCGCAGGTCGGTGCGATTCTGGTCAGCGCCGCCAATGGTGGTTTTGTCGTAGGCGCGCACGTCTTCCAGCTGTGTAAACACGCGCCAGTTTTCATTGAAGTGCAGATCGGCGTGCACCTGAAAGCGCTGCAGCAAATACCGGTCCCGGGCGACATTTCGCGTACCGAACGCGCTGGCGTCGTTCATCTCGAAACGTTCACGCAGGGTGCTGCCCAACGACAGGTACGTCTGGGGGTTGTCCGAAGACAGCGGGATGTACTTCAGGCTGTCCAGCGGCGCCGTCCTGAGGGTCGGATTGGCCAGTACCGACCAATCCTCCTGCCAGCGATTGGTCTTGATCGCCGGCCTTGACTCAGTCGTATCGGCATTGACTTGGGCACTCACCATCGGCAACGCCACCGCCAGGCATACACCACTCAAACCTGAGGCGAATCGAGCACTCGCCATCGGTCAACCGGCCGCAGCGGTCTGATGAATTTCAGCGACGTAGCCACCCGGAAACTCAACAACTGCCGCCGTACGTCCTGCGCTGGTAAAGGGCTCGACGAGCACGTTCACGCCAGCCGCCTTGGCTTTGCTCAACGTATCCTGCAGATTGCCAACCTCATAGCCGGTGTTCTCGTGGCCGAACGGGTACGGCAGATGGCCGTCGGTGGCCAGCACGACCATTTTGCCGAACGGGGACTCGATGCGAATGCGGTGGAAAGTGGCATCGGCGCGACCGATCTCGATGCCCGGCGCTTTCTTCTCGTCGCTGACGACTTTGCCGTGGGAGAACGCGATAAACGCTTTTACGAACGCGGCAGCCCGGTCGTTGGACACGTAGACGCGATTCTCGGGAATGGTCTGGAACGGTGCGTAACTCGGCACTTTGGTGTGCCAG
The DNA here is from genome assembly GCF_055283955.1 of Pseudomonas sp. HP_12. Classification (NCBI taxonomy): domain Bacteria; kingdom Pseudomonadati; phylum Pseudomonadota; class Gammaproteobacteria; order Pseudomonadales; family Pseudomonadaceae; genus Pseudomonas; species Pseudomonas sp. HP_12. The sequence goes on along the minus strand of NZ_JBTOQG010000010.1, from coordinate 125,658 downwards.
TAAAGCTGCATATTCACGCCACCCGGCCACTGCACGACGGCGTCGCGACCGATGGGGTCCGGGAAGTCCGAAACGATGACGTCGGCGCCGGCCTGACGCGCTTCTTTGATCGCCAGATCCATGTCCTTGACCAGATAGCCGTTGCGCTCATCGCCAAACGGACGCGGGATCGGGGTCTTGAAACCGAATAAGGAAACCGTGCCGACCGGCGTTTGAATCAACTGGGACGTCGTGCTGCTGGGCACCGGCAAGACATTGACCACCACCTGTGGCGTGCTCTGCCCGCCGAACGTCGCGGTGAAGCTCTGCACAAAGCGATCTACATCCGCAGGCGCGACGTACACGTGAGTGGTGTCGTATTGAGGCGCAACGGCCACGGCGGCGGATTGGGCAAAGGCAACGGTCGGTGCAACCACGGTCGCCATCGGACCGGCCAGGCCGAACAGCGTGGCGGAAAGCATCAGGAATCTGGCGCGCATGAACATCGTCTCCGGGCAAAAGGGCTGAACGCAGGGTCCGCCGACTGGCCCGGAGAGGATTGAATAGACGTGCTATTTGCCGGTTATGCCCTTGCCCCGAGCATAAAAAAAGCGCCGCTGCACAGGGTGCAGCGGCGCTCGATAAAGCCGAGTGTTAGCCGAACAGCCAGTAGCCCAGCAGCGTCAGCACGATCACTGCCAGCACCGGACGCAGGATGCGATAGGCCTTGGGGTTGGCGCGTTTGAACTGCTTGACCTTGCCGCTGAAGCTGTTGCTGAAGCGCTTGCTGAACGCATAGGCCTGATTGATCCCGCCGACGCGCTCGTCATCGGTGTTCTGCGGCGCGGTGGCGCGACCGAGAAACGCACTGACGCGGCGGTTGACCGCGGTCATGAAACGATTGCTCAGCGGCCGCTCGATGTCGCAGAACAGAATCACGCGGGTGACGTCGGTTTCGTTCTTGACCCAGTGCACGTAGGTTTCATCGAACATCACGTCGTCACCGTCGCGCCATGCGTAGACCTGACCGTCGACGAAGATGCGGCAATCGTCGGAGTTCGGCGTCGACAGGCCCAAGTGATAACGCAAGGAGCCGGCAAACGGGTCGCGGTGCGGGTTCAAGTGACTGCCACCGGGCAACAGGGCGAACATCGCGCCTTTGACGTTGGGAATGCGGCTGACCAGTTCGACCGTCTTGGGGCACAGCGCCTCGGCGGACGGCAGCGGTTTGTCGTACCACTTCAGGTAAAAACGCTTCCAGCCTTTCTTGAAGAACGACCCGAAACCCGCGTCGTTGTCCTTCGCGGCGGCACGGATATAGCCTTCGTCGAACAGGTGCATGGCTTCATCGCGGATGGTTTCCCAGTTGTCGCGCAGCACATCGAGCTCGGGAAACTTGCTGCGGTCCAGATAAGGCTTGGACGGCACGCTGGAGAAGAGGTACATCAAGGCGTTATACGGGGCGAACAGTGCGGAGTGATTCACGAACTGGCGCAATACCGGCAAACGCGCCTTGCCGCGCAGATGCACGTACAGCGTGCTGCCGACAAACAGCAGCAGAATCGCCGCTTTGACAGCAAAAGAAAGGGTCATGAAACTCTCCTTGGAACAGGGCCGAACCGCGCGGCCCGAAGCTTACGCTGCTGAAACCGCCGCCGGATGACCTGGGACAATCTTCCGGCGGGTTTCGAATGGCGGCCATCATAAGCCTTAGTCCGCCGGGTAAAAAGCCGAAGCAGCCGCCAACACGACTATTGGGTCAGCTCGCGTTCAGTAAACAGGTCGCTGAAGAGCATGCTCGACAGGTAGCGCTCGCCCGAATCCGGCAGCACCACCACGATCGTCTTGCCCTGCATTTCCGGCTTCTCGGCCATCCGCACCGCTGCGTGCATGGCGGCACCACAGGAAATACCGCAGAGAATCCCCTCCTCCTGCATCAGGCGCAGGGCCATGGCCTTGGCTTCTTCGTCACTCACCAGTTCGACGCGGTCGACAATCGAGAGGTCGAGGTTTTTCGGGATGAAACCCGCGCCAATGCCCTGAATCTTGTGGGGGCTGGGTTTGATCTCTTCACCGGCCATCGCCTGGGTGATGATCGGCGAGCCCATGGGTTCGACAGCCACCGAGATAATCGGCTTGCCCATGGCGTGCTTGATGTAGCGCGAGACCCCGGTGATCGTGCCGCCGGTGCCGACGCCCGCAACCAGCACGTCGATAGTGCCGTCGGTGTCGTTCCAGATTTCCGGGCCGGTGGTTTTCTCGTGAATGGCCGGGTTGGCCGGGTTCTCGAACTGCGCCGGCATGAAGTACGTGGCGGGGTCACTGGCAAGCAACTCCTCGGCCTTGGCGATGGAGCCTTTCATGCCCAGCGCCGGCTCGGTCAGCACCAGTTCGGCGCCCAGGGCCTTGAGCACTTTGCGCCGCTCTATACTCATGGAGGCCGGCATGGTCAGTGTCAGCTTGTAGCCACGGGCTGCGGCAACAAAGGCCAGGCCGATGCCGGTGTTGCCAGAAGTGGGTTCGACGATGGTCATGCCAGGCTTGAGTTTGCCGCTGCTTTCGGCGTCCCAGATCATGTTCGCGCCGATCCGGCACTTGACGGAATACCCCGGATTACGCCCCTCGATCTTGGCCAGGATGGTGACCCCGCGCGGCGCGATTCGGTTGATCTGCACCAGTGGCGTGTTGCCGATGGAATGGGCGTTATCTGCGTAAATACGGCTCATGACCGGGTCCTTGTGCAGGTTTGGAAAAGCTCAAAGCCTATGCCTTGAGCCGGTGCAACGTCCAGTCGAAGCGAACCGATCACATCGCCAGCAGTCAACAAAACTACGTCACTGGAGGGTGGAGACATGAAACGTCGTTACAGCTGGCCGTTATGGACAATTGTTGGCTTGGTGGTGTTGCTGATCGCAGTCCACATCGCGCTGCCCTACGTGGTGCGCAATTACCTCAATGAAAAACTCGCCGACATGGGCGACTACCGCGGTCAGGTCACCGATGTGGACCTCGCCCTGTGGCGCGGGGCCTACCGCATCAATGGCCTGAAAATCGTCAAGGTCGACGGCAAGGTGCCCGTCCCGCTGCTGAATGCGCCGGTCATCGACCTCGCTGTCAGCTGGCACTCGCTGTGGTACGACCATGCCGTGGTCGCCGAGGTCGCATTTGTCAGCCCTGAACTCAACTTCGTCGACGGTGGCCCGGACAAGCGCCAGTCCCAGACCGGTGCGGGCACTGACTGGCGCGCTCAGCTGGACAAGCTGCTGCCGATCACCCTCAACGAGATGCGCATTCAGGACGGCAAGATCACCTTCAGCAATTTCAACTCGACGCCGAAGGTAAAAATCGATGCCGACAACATCAACGCCAGCATCTATAACCTGACCAACGTCGAAGACAAGGCCGGCAAGCGCGATGCCCGTTTCGAGGGCAAGGCCATGCTTCTGGGCCACGCGCCACTGGAAAGCACCGCGACGTTCGACCCGTTCAGCCTGGAGGACTTTGACTTCAAGCTGCGCGCGACCGGTATTCAGCTCAAGCGCCTGAACGACTTCGCCTCTGCGTACGGCAAATTCGACTTCAACGCAGGCGACGGCGATGTGGTCATCGAAGCCCAGGCCACCAATGGCCAACTCAGTGGCTACATCAAGCCGCTGCTGCGCAATGTGGATGTATTCGACTGGCAGCAGGACGTCGAGAACCAGAACAAAGGCTTTTTCCGATCGATCTGGGAAGCCGTGGTCGGCGGCAGCGAAACAGTGCTCAAGAACCAAGGGAAAAACCAGTTTGCCACCCGCGTCGAACTCAGCGGCAGTGTTCACAAACAGGACATCAATGCGTTCGAGGCGTTTTTGCAGATCCTGCGCAATGCGTTCATAAAGGCGTTCAACACGCGCTACGACAGCGGCAAAAGTGAGGCGAAGTAAGCCGGCCACTTCCTACGTAAATGGAGCCAGATCGCGAGCGTTGTGTCGGCGATGGATCATCGTTGACACAACGCCGTCCTGGCTCACTGGTCATCTTCACCGGTGCCTTTGTTGGCGCCGCTCGCCTCGTCTACACCGCTTCCTGTGCCAACTCCATAAGCCGCACGCTTCTCGGCCAGCAACACGCCGTTCTCTGGCTGATTCTGCAACGCATCCCATCCCAGACACGCCAACGCCAGGGTGCGCGGTGCCGCCTCGCTGCCGTTGGTGTAACGGGTGATGCTGCGCGTGCTGACGCCCAGCGCTTCAGCCGCCATGGCCAGCGGCAAGCCGGTGCGCGCACGCCAGCCGATGAATATCCGCGTGTTCTCGTCGGTAGCGGCCTGCGCCTTGGCGTCCAGGTACAGGGTGTCGGCGCCGATCTGGATGTCGGGCTCGGCCCACTCGACGGTCCAGCCGTCGTCGCCGATCTGAGCCTGCTTGAACACGTTCGGATCCTTGAGCGGTTGCAGCCCCGGAAATGCAGCGATGTCGCTGCTCAGGTCGAGGACGTATTTCACGTCGTTGATAAATGTCAGCGCCAATTTTTGGTGAGCCAGCGCCTCTACGGTCTTGAGGCGTGGACGTTTCATGGATGCCATCGTTTCCATTCCTCCAGCAGTTCTGTTTGGTGGGCCCTTACCCATTCGAGCGCCTCCCTGAGTACGGCGGCCGGGGCGTGGCCGAGCATGGGTTCAACCAACTGCAGACAGATCAACACATCCAGCCCGCCACCGGTGAGGTGCACGTGAGGCGGCAGGTGATCCTTTTCCCGCAGTTGAATCCAGTATTTGTCCCTGAATCTGTATTTAGTCGACATGCGCAGCAAGGTATCGCTATTTTGGCGATACCTCAACGGTCGTTACAATTTTTAGCCGGTCAGGTCGTGACGCCCCATTCAGATACTGAATAAAGCGTTTGCGTTCACAGTGGCGCGGTGTGCGCGGTATAGTCGCTGCACTCTTTGCGCCCTATCTTGCGCGGTTAAGGCCTACGGCCTGTTCGCGCTGTTCGAGGATTTTCCCGATGAAATTCGAAGGCACCCACGCCTACGTCGCCACCGACGATCTGAAGCTTGCGGTCAATGCCGCCATTACCCTGGAGCGCCCGCTGCTGGTCAAGGGCGAGCCCGGCACCGGCAAGACCATGCTCGCCGAGCAACTGGCCGAATCCTTCGGCGCCCGGCTGATCACCTGGCACATCAAATCGACCACCAAGGCGCACCAAGGCCTCTACGAGTACGACGCGGTCAGCCGCCTGCGCGACTCGCAACTGGGCGTCGACAAAGTCCACGACGTTCGTAATTACCTGAAGAAGGGCAAGCTCTGGGAAGCCTTTGAATCCGAAGAGCGGGTGATTCTGTTGATCGACGAGATCGACAAGGCGGACATCGAATTCCCCAACGACCTGCTGCAAGAACTCGACAAAATGGAGTTCTACGTTTACGAGATCGACGAGACGATCAAGGCCAAAAAGCGCCCGATCATCATCATTACGTCCAACAACGAAAAAGAGCTGCCGGACGCGTTTCTGCGCCGCTGCTTCTTTCACTACATCGCGTTTCCCGATCGCACCACGCTGCAGAAGATCGTCGACGTGCATTACCCGAACATCAAGAAGGACCTGGTCAGCGAAGCACTGGACGTGTTCTTCGATGTGCGCAAAGTCCCGGGCCTGAAGAAAAAACCCTCGACCTCCGAATTGGTGGACTGGCTCAAATTACTGATGGCCGACAACATCGGCGAAGCGGTACTGCGCGAGCGCGACCCCACCAAAGCCATCCCGCCGCTGGCCGGCGCGCTGGTCAAGAACGAGCAGGACGTGCAGCTGTTAGAGCGTCTGGCGTTCATGAGCCGTCGCGGCAATCGCTGAGCCTTTTTGGTCAAGCTTATTTAGATCAAGCGCGGGACGCCGACTATGTTGCTCAACCTGTTCAACGAAATGCGCGCTGCCAAAGTGCCGGTTTCGTTGCGTGAACTGCTCGACCTCATCAACGCGCTGAAGCAGCGCGTGACGTTCGCTGACATGGACGAGTTCTATTACCTGTCGCGCACGATTCTGGTGAAGGACGAGCGCCATTTCGACAAGTTCGACCGGGCGTTCGGCGCGTACTTCAATGGCCTGGAAAAGCTCGACGATCACCTGCAGGCGTTGATCCCCGAAGACTGGCTGCGCAAGGAATTCGAGCGCTCGCTAACCGCTGAAGAGCGCGCGCAGATCCAGTCCCTGGGCGGCCTGGACAAGCTGATTGAAGAATTCAAGAAGCGTCTGGAAGAGCAAAAGGAGCGCCACGCCGGCGGCAATAAATGGATCGGCACCGGCGGCACCAGCCCGTTCGGATCGGGCGGTTACAACCCCGAGGGAATTCGGGTGGGCGACGCCGGCCAGCGTCAGGGCAAGGCCGCGAAGGTCTGGGATCAGCGCGAGTACAAGAACCTTGATGATGGGGTTGAGTTGGGCACGCGCAATATCAAAGTGGCCCTGCGGCGCCTGCGCAAATTCGCACGCCAGGGTGCGGCAGACGAACTGGACATCGATGGCACGATCGACCACACCGCCCGCGACGCCGGCTTGCTGAACATCCAGATGCGCCCGGAACGCCGCAACACCATCAAGCTGTTGCTGCTGTTCGACATCGGCGGTTCGATGGACGCCCATGTGAAGATCTGCGAAGAACTGTTCTCGGCCTGCAAGACCGAGTTCAAGCACATGGAGTATTTCTACTTCCATAACTTCGTTTACGAATCAGTGTGGAAGAACAACCAGCGCCGCACCTCCGAGCGCACCGCCACCCAGGACCTGCTTCACAAATACGGCGCGGATTACAAAGTCATCTTCATCGGCGACGCCGCCATGGCGCCCTACGAAATCACCCAACCGGGCGGCAGCGTCGAGCACTGGAACGAAGAAGCAGGCTATGTCTGGATGCAGCGGTTCATGGCCAAGTTCAAAAAGATCATCTGGATCAATCCGTACCCCAAAGACGCCTGGGCCTACACCACCTCCACCAACATCGTGCGGGACTTGATCGAAGACCAGATGTACCCGCTGACCCTGCGGGGGTTGGAGGAAGGGATGCGGTATTTGGCGAAGTGATGCTGAAATCTCAACAAAGGGCGACGTCGCGGATCTCCCCGCAGATGGCAGACGGTGTTTGCCGCATGATTGCGCGGCGCCTGGACAACTGAAACCTCCTAAAGAAGACCGCTGACAAGCTTCAAAAACCGCACCTGCTCCCGATGTGCAACGTCCTGCACCACCGCCTTCATCCGCACCACACTCCCCGGCAGTTGCTGCGCCAGCCGGGCCAGTGACATCGGCGTCAGCGCGCCGAGCCTCGGATAACCACCGATGGTCTGGCGGTCGTTGAGCAGGACGATCGGCTGACCATCCGGCGGGACCTGAATCGCGCCCAGCGGAATGCCTTCGGAAATCATCGGTTTGCCCTGATAAACCAGTTCCGGCCCGAGCAAGCGCATGCCCATCCGGTCGGCACGGCTGTCGAGGGTCCAGTCGCTGTTGAACGCATCGAACAGACTCAGGCCGCTGAACTGGCCGATCTGCGCACCCAGTACCACATCCAGCGGGCGCTGATCGGAAAAGTCGGGGATGAGGTGATCGGGAAGCGCGTGCAGCTCAAACGACGCCCCTGAATAAGTCAGGCGATCCCCTTCAGCCAGCGCTTTGCCGGAACCGTCCAGCCCGCCCAACCCCTCACGTGTGACGGTGGCGCAACTGCCGAGCACATCGACTGCCGCAAATCCGCCGGGCGCGGCGAGATACGCGCGAGCACCCGTGATAGGCCGGGTAAAACGTAGCTGCTGACCTTTGCGAACGAAGAAGCTGCGCCACGGCGGAATCGGTCGTTCGTCGAGCACGGCGTTCAGATCCGCACCGGCCAGCGCCAGGCAGCAGTCGGATTCGGCCAGCAGCGTCAGGCCGCCCAGTGTCACTTCGATGACGGCAGCGTCCAGCGGGTTATTCAACAGTTTATTGGCCCACGACATCGACACCCAATCCAGCGCCCCGCCTTGGGTAACGCCGAGATGTCGCGCGCCAAACCGGCCCGCGTCCTGCAAGAGGCACAGCGGCGTGCTGCTTTTTACCGTGAGCGCGCTCATGCCAGGCCCTCCAGCGGCGTGTCGTCGCCGCCGAGACGTATAAACTCGGCGTGATCAACAGCGGCAAACCGCACGGTATCGCCGGGCTGCATCAAGCTGTAGCCGTCGATTTCGCGATCAAAGAGTTTGGCAGGGGTGCGCCCGAGGATGTTCCAGCCGCCGGGCGACTCAAGCGGGTAGGCCGCGGTTTGCCGCTCGGCGATGCCGACGCTTCCCGCCGCTACGCGCTTGCGGGGGGTCTTGATGCGCGGCGCGGCGAGGACTTCTTCCACCAGCCCCATGAACGCGAACCCCGGTGCGAAACCCAGCGCGAAGACTTGATACTCGCGCTGGCTGTGGCGGCGAATCACCTCGTCCACCGACAACCCGCTTCGCCCGGACAACAGGCTTAACTCGGGCCCGACGCTTAAGTCGTACCAGACCGGCAACACATGCTGCCGACCGTTTTGGGTTGCGTCGGGTGTGAGATCAGTCAGCGCCTCGGTAATGATTGCCCGAGCCTGTGTTGGACTCAGCGCCAACAGATCGTAATGCACCATCAGCGTGGTGTAGGACGGCACCAGATCAATCAAATGCGCAGCGAAACCCTCGCGCAACCGCGACGTCGCGGCGAGCATCCACGGCATGTTGGCCTCGTCGATGGCGTCGAACAGGCGGACCATCAGGCAATCGATGGCGACGACTTCGATGCGAAGGTTCACAGGGCAGACGGTCCGGCATCAGCGTCGTTCAACGCCTGACGAATGCGCTGGACTGCGTCGATGGAGCTGGCGTTGTCGCCGTGCACGCACAGGGTGTGGGGCGTGAGTCGCAGCTCGCTGCCATCGCTGGCAATCAACGCTTCGCCTCGGGACAAGGTCATGGCCTGGGCGATGATGACTTCTGCATCGTGATGCACAGCTCCCGGCAGATTGCGGGAGACCAGACGCCCTACGCTGTCGTACGCGCGATCGGCGAAGGCTTCGAACCACAGCGTGACGCCGAATTCATCGGCAATGACCTGCGCCGCCGAGTTGTCGCGCATGGCCAGCAGCATCAGCGGCAGTTCCGGGTTGTAACGGGCGATGGCTTCGATGACCGCGCGCAGTTGGGTCGGGTTGGCCATCATGTCGTTGTACATCGCGCCGTGGGGTTTGACGTAGCTGACGTGACTGCCCTGGGCGCGGCAAACGCCGTCGAGTGCGCCGATCTGGTAATGCAGCAGGTCTTGAATCTCTTGCGCAGAACAGGCCATCGAGCGACGGCCGAAACCCACCAGATCCTGATAAGCCGGGTGCGCGCCAATGGTGACATTGTTGGCCAGCGCCAGCGCGACGGTTTTGCGCATAACGCTCGGGTCACCGGCATGAAAGCCGCAGGCGATGTTGGCGCAATCGATGTAGGGCATGACCTCGGCGTCCAGACCCATGGTCCAGGCGCCGTAGCTTTCGCCGATATCACAATTCAATAACAGGCGGCTCAATGGCGTGACTCCTGTGCGAACGAAACGGGGAGAAGCTCGAGTGTACGCGCGGGGTTGTCAGGTTGGCAGCGCGGGAACACAGGGCTGTGCGGATGGGAGCATTCTTCGGCGCGGATGGCCGAAGCGTCCAACTAATAAAAGCGCGGGGGGAGGATAAGAAAAAGTGAACGGTGCGGGGGATTTTTGCTGACCGGGACGGCCCCTTCCTGGCTGAAGCCGGTCCCACTGGGTGCGCGGCGTGTCAGGAAGTCCCAATGGGCACGCGCGGTCTTTAGTGGGACCGGCTTTAGCCGGGAAGGCGTCAGCGAGACCACTGCTCAATCAAGCAAATGCCGGCAACTCGCCTCAGCGCCAGTCGCGACCCACCGGTCGCACGTGATGCCGACCCACAAACACCCAATCGATGAACACCACAATACTTTCGATGACCAGCGAGAACAGCAGCGCGCACATCAGGCCCCAGCCGATGACTTCCGGCGACAGCAGCACCTGCCAGGTATAACCATTCCAGGTTTCGGTGCGGATGTTGGTGTCGGCGGCGGTCAGCACATGCCAGGCGCGGGCATACCACGGGCCTTGCAGGGCCAGCCATTCGCGGTCGAGTGTCTGATTGCGGGTGAGCAGGTTGCTGATGTTGTCGGCATCGGTGCGGAACACCGGGTCGTCGCTGCTGCGGTAATGCTGGATCAGCGCCTGGACGTCGCCATTGAAGAACCGCAGGGCGGTCTCGTTATAGCCGCGCAGGCTTTGCTGCGCTTCCAGCATGTGCGCTTCGACGCGCTTGCTGTAATCGCTGATGAAGCCTGGAATCTGCACGCCTATCAACAGGCCTGCCGTGAACAACACCAGTCGTATATAGCTGCGCAGCATAGATCCCTCTCTTTCAGGCCGAGCCTTCGGCAACGCATTCGCCGCGGCGCCAAAGACTCCAGTGACCCGGCTCGTAACGGTTCCAGGTCTCGTTTTCGGTGAGCGGCTCGGTGGCAATCACCGTCACCACATCGTTGGGCGTGGTTTCCGCCTGAAAATCGACGATGACATCGACGTCTTTCAGGCGCGCCGGCCCGAACGGGGCGCGGCGGGTGATGTGCACCAGCTTGGTCGAACAGTAGCAAAACAGCCAGTCGCCATCACTGAGCAGCGCATTGAACACACCTTTGCTGCGGTATTGGTTGCAGGCTTCGACCAGGGTCGGCAGCAGTTGCTCGATCTCGACCGGCTCGGGGAACGCTTCGCGCACCCGGTTGAGCAGATCGCAGAACGCCGCTTCGCTGTCGGTATCGCCCACCGGCCGATAGAACGTAGCGCCGGGATTGAAATCCGCGAGCTGGCCGTTATGGGCGAAACACCAGTTGCGCCCCCACAGTTCGCGCACGAAAGGATGGGTGTTGGACAGGCAGACCTTGCCGACGTTGGCCTGACGAATGTGGCCGATGACCACTTCGCTCTTGATCGGGTAACGCTGGACCAGCTGTGCGACTTCCGACTCGCTGCTCGCGGCAGGGTCCTGAAACAGGCGCAGGCCGCGGCCTTCGTAGAAACCGATGCCCCAACCATCGCGGTGCGGACCGGTGCGACCACCGCGCTGGATCAGCCCGGTGAAGCTGAACACGATGTCCGTCGGTACGTTGGCACTCATGCCCAGAAGTTCACACATGCTCAGGCCTCGGTGCGTTGACGCACGCGTCCGGGAAGACGCCGGTCACGATCACAGCTTGGGTTCGACGCGATAACGGCCGCTCGGTGCAGATGCTGGCGTTGAAGCGGGCGACTGGCTGGCGAAGCGCCCTGCCCCTTGATCGGCATAAGGCTCGTCGTGTTCCTTTTGTGCGGCGGCAGCCTGTGCAGCGGCGGCTTCGGCGTGGGCCAGACGGGCTTTTTTCTTGCGCAGGAACGGCAAGCGGATCAAGGCGAAGATGAGGTAGAGCCCCAGGGCGATGGCGCCGTAGGTGGAGAGGTCGAGCACGGCGCGCCAGACGTTGTTGCCGACCTTCAGTGCCAGATCCAGCACGCTGATCGCCAGCGCGGGGGCGTATTGGTCCTTGGCCGGATCGACGATGGTCGGGCAGAACAACAGCACGGCGCCGATCACCCGCAAGGGTTCGCGCAGGTAGCGCCACATCCAGCCAGTCAGCTTGAACCACACCAACAGACAACCCAACGCGGCGAACGCGTAAAGGCCCCAGGCAATCAGATAGTCGTTGTCGGTCATGACGTCCGTGGTAAGGCAGGTAAAGAGGCGCTTATGATAACGACTTTTCACCAGCCCGGCTTCCCCGGCTTCAGTTATCGGTCTGCCGCGTGTCCAGCACCGGGCAGCGCGACCGATCCCGTTCAGATGAGCCCACGTGAGAGAGCCCAGCATGCCTTCCGCCCCACACACTTCCAACGCCCCCGTCGCCCGCAAGGCTGGCGGCGCCGACCCGTACGCCTGGCTGCAAAACCGCGACACCGATGAAGTGCTCGATTACCTCAAGGCCGAGAACGCCTGGCAGGAACAGCAGCTCGCCGACCTGCAGCCGTTGCGCGAAACCCTGTTTCAGGAGATCAAGGGCCGTATCCTCGAAACCGACCTGTCACTGCCCTCCCCCTGGGGCCCGTATCTTTACTACACCCGCACCACCGAGGGCGACGAATACGCCCGTCACTACCGCTGCCCGCGTCCGGCCGATGACTCCCAGACCCTCGACGAAAGCGCTGAAGAGTTGCTGCTCGACCCCAACGAACTGGCCGGCGGGGGCTTCTTCTCCCTCGGCGCGTTCAGCATCAGCCCCGACCATCAACGCCTGGCCTACAGCCTCGACACCAGCGGCGAAGAGGTTTATCAGCTGTACGTCAAGGAGCTGAGCAGCGGCGTGGTCAGCAGCCTGCAGTTCGAAGACTGCGACGGCAGCATGACGTGGGCGAACGACAGCCAGACGCTGTTCTTCGGCGAGCTGGACGATACCCATCGTCCGCACAAGCTGTACCGCCATAAACTGGGCGAAGCATCTGCCGAGCTGGTGTTCACCGAGCCCGACGGGCGCTTCTTCCTGCATTGCTACCGCAGCAGCTCGGAGCGGCAATTAATTGTGGGGCTGGACAGCAAAACCACCAGCGAGGCCTGGGTGCTGGACGCCGACACACCCCAGCAGAAGTTCGTGTGCATGGCGCCGCGCAGCGAGGGGCACGAATACTCAGTGGATCACGGCCTGATTGAGGGCAAGTGGAGCTGGGTCATCCGCAGCAATCAGGACGGCATCAACTTTGCGCTGTACCACGCACCCGAAAAACCCGACGGCGCACCTGAGCGGAGCGACTGGCAGAACCTGATTGCCCACAGCGAGAGGGTCATGCTCGACGGCTTCAGCCTCAACGCCAAAGGCCTGACCTTGAGCCTGCGCGAAGGCGGCTTGCCAATCGTCGAAGTCCATCCCCAAGGTCTGCCGGCCTATCGCGTGCAACTGCCGGATGCGGCGTACAACCTGTATGTGCAGGACACCCTTGAGTTCGAGAGCGACAACATTCGCCTGCGCTATCAATCGCTGAACCGTCCGCCGCAGGTCTGGCAATTGTCGCTGGCCACCGGGGAACAAATCGTACTCAAGGAAACGCCCGTACTGGGTGTGTTCGACGCCGATGCCTACGTCAGCCAGCGGTTGTGGGCGACAGCCGCCGACGGTACGCAAGTGCCGATCAGCCTGGTGGTCAAACGCGAGCTGGCCGGTCAGACCGTTCCGCTGTATTTGTACGGCTATGGCGCGTACGGCGAGAGCCTGGACCCGTGGTTTTCCCACGCGCGGCTGAGCCTGCTTGATCGCGGCATCGCTTTCGCCATCGCTCACGTGCGCGGCGGCGGTGAGCTGGGGGAGGCCTGGTACCGCAACGGCAAGCAGGAGCACAAGCAGAACACCTTCAGCGACTTCATCGCCTGCGCCGAACACTTGATCGCGGAGAACATCACCACTGCCGAACAACTGGTGATCAGCGGTGGCAGTGCTGGCGGCCTGTTGATTGGCGCGGTGGTCAATCAGCGTCCGGAGCTGTTCAAGGCGGCCATCGCCGAAGTGCCGTTTGTCGATGTGCTGAACACCATGCTCGATCCCGATCTGCCGCTGACTGTCACCGAGTACGACGAGTGGGGCAACCCGCAAGAGCCGGATGTTCACTTGCGCATCAAGGCCTACGCGCCTTATGAAAACGTCACGGCGCAGCAGTATCCGGCCATGCTGGTGATCGCGGGTTACAACGACAGCCGCGTGCAATATTGGGAAGCGGCCAAGTGGGTGGCGAAACTGCGTGATCTGAAAACCGACGACAACCTGCTGTTGCTCAAGACCGAACTGGGCGCAGGCCACGGTGGCATGAGCGGGCGTTATCAGGGATTGCGTGACGTAGCACTCGAATACGGCTTTATTCTGAAAGTGCTGAACCTGGCCTGACGAAATCTGCGCAGGCGGTGTGTCACATGGGAAGCCCCGGACGCTGTAAAGTCCGGGGCTCTTCGAAGGCGGTCCAGCGTTTCAAGCACTCTTTCAAACCACTTAACTAGAACTCGCCATGTCTACATTGCTCAACTCTTCGTCACTGAATAAGGAAATCCGCGACATGCTGATGGACTGCGGTCTGTTCATCGCCCTGACGCCCGCGGAATTTGCCGCGGCTGCGGGATACTTCAGCATCAGCAACATTGAAAAAGGTGACGCGATCTTCAACGAAGGCGACGCGGGCACGTTCATGTGCATCATTCATTCGGGCACCGTGTCGGTGCAGAAGCTGAACAGCGACGGCCATCCGGTGGAGACCGCCATTCTGCGCAGCGGCAGAGCGTTTGGCGAAATGGCGGTGCTGGACGGCGAACGCCGCTCGGCCACGTGCGTTGCCGCGTCTTCGTGCGATCTGTTGAACCTGGGCAAGGACTCGCTGGACAAGATGCTCAACGAAGCGCCGAAAGTGGCGGCGAAGATCATCCGCGCGATCGCGGTGGCGATGTCGAAACGGCTGCGCATGATGGACGGTCAAGTGGTGGCGCAGCAGGATTAAGCAGAACGGCGCTCAGGGATTGGGCTTGACCGACGGCTGCAAGCCCGGCAATGGCTCATCGTCCTTTGGCGGACCTGGCTGGGGAATCTTCGGCAGCAGTGGCGGGTTGCCCTGTCCACCTGCGTGGGGAATGCCCGGCGGCGCCACTTGTGGGTACGGCGTTGGCGTTGCGGTACCGGGCGAACCGGCGGACGCCGCAATGGGCTCGGGCGTATTCAGAACAGGTTGCAGGTTCTCGGCGGACGCTTGCGACACGCCGAGCACAGTGATGACAATCGTCAGTAGAATGGAGCACTTCATCGTTGGCCTCCCCTGCCAATCTTTCGCTTATCGCTCAGGCTACTCCTGCGCAACCCATCGCGCTCTGACAAATTGCGCTGTATGCGGCCCGACCCTTTTGACGAGTTATCCATGAAACGTTTTGTTCTGCTCGACACCACTCCGATCCCCGATAACGGCGGCGCCTTGTGCCTGTTCGAGTACGGCGAGGATTTTGTCATCAAGATCCAGGGTGGCGACGGCGGTCAGTTGATGAACACGCGCATGCACGGTTCCGAAGACGCTCTGGCTGAAATCCCCTGCAAGAAGGTCGCGTCCCGCCCCAACCCGCGGGTACTCATCGGCGGACTGGGCATGGGCTTTACCCTGGCGTCGGCACTCAAGCACCTGGGCAAGAACGGCGAAGTGGTTGTCGCTGAGCTGGTGCCCGGCGTCGTCGACTGGAACCGTGGTGCGCTGGGTGAGAAGTCGGGCAATCCGTTGCAGGACCCACGCGCCAAGGTGGTGGTGCAGGACGTCGCCCAAGTGCTGAAAGCCGAACCCCAAGGCTTTGACGCGATCATGCTCGACGTCGACAACGGCCCTGAAGGCCTGACGCAAAAATCCAACAGCTGGCTGTATTCGGCCGGCGGTCTTGCGGCATGCGCCAGCGCATTGCGGCCCAAAGGCGTATTGGCCGTGTGGTCCGCCAGCGCAGATGCGGCCTTCAGCGACAAACTGCGCAAGGCCGGTTTCAAGGCCGAAGAGATCAAGGTCTACGCCCACGGCAACAAGGGCACGCGTCATACCATCTGGATCGCTGAAAAACTCAAGGGCTGATCGACGGGCAAAGCGCTAGACTTGCCTGCATTGCTCTCCATCGCCAACAGAACACGAAACAGGTGACGCCATGAGTTCGGCCAACACGCCAACCAATACTTCCAAACTGGACCGCATCCTCGCCGACAACCAGCGTGACCGCGAAATGGGTTACCGCGACAAAGCCCTGCGCATGTACCCCCACGTCTGCGGCCGCTGCGCCCGGGAATTTGCCGGTAAACGCCTCAGCGAGTTGACCGTTCACCACCGCGACCACAACCATGACAACAATCCCCAGGACGGCTCCAATTGGGAGCTGCTGTGCCTGTACTGCCACGACAACGAACACTCGCGCTACACCGACCAGCAATACTTCTCGGAAAGCTCGACCAGCAGCCCGAAAACCGCCAAGGCGACGCACAACCCGTTCGCCGCGCTGGCCGGGTTGATGAAGAAGGATTGAGGCGTTGAGCTGCAAGTTTTAAGCGGCAAACTGCAAGTAAAAGCACAGCGGCGTTTGTCGGGCCACCGTTCACCGCCTCTTGCAGCTTAAAGCTTTAGGCTTGCAGCTTCCTGCTGCCTCTTTCCCCTATAATCCCGCGCTTTCTCTGATGAGCACCCTCCCCCGTGGCCAACAAACGCTATGCCTGCATCGGCTTGTTCAATCCCAAATCCCCGGAAAACGTCGGTTCGGTGATGCGCGCAGCAGGCTGCTATGGCGTGGCGTCGGTGTTCTACACCGGCAAGCGCTACGAGCGTGCCCGTGATTTCGTTACCGACACCAAGAAGATCCACCAGGACATCCCGCTGATCGGTATTGATGATCTGCGAAAGATCATCCCGCTGGGCTGCGTGCCGGTGGCCGTGGAATTGGTCGAGGGCGCACGTGCGTTGCCGGAGTACACCCACCCTGATCGGGCGATCTATATCTTCGGGCCGGAAGACGGTTCGCTGGATAAAGAGATCCGCGATTGGTGCGAAGACGTGGTGTACATCCCCACGACGGGCTGCATGAACCTCGCCGCGACCGTCAACGTCGTGCTTTACGACCGCATGGCCAAAGGCATCAACACCCGCTCTGGCCCGCAGTTCGGACGGGAAACCGATCGCACCTGACGTTCGAGCGCTGATAAAACGCATTGAACAGTTTGCGCTGGTGACAGTCAGCTTTAAGGACCCTACCCTTCACGGAGAACGCATCATGAGTGACACCCCGATCATTGAACGCATCGAACGACCTTTGCACGATTACCCGGAGCAGAACGTACAGGGCTGGGAGCGCATCGGCTCGCTGGCAGGTGGTGTCCTGATGATGGGCAAAGGCCTGCGCCGCGGCGGGATCTTTGGTCTGGTGCAACTGGCAATCGGCGGCGCCGTTCTGGCCCGTGGCATCACCGGCCACTGCTCGGCCAAAGCGCTGATCGACAAAAGTCGCAGCGAGATGGACGTGGCCCGTTCGCGCATCGAAGAAGCCGGCGCAGAACTGAGCAAGCTGAAAACCAAGGCTGAAGTGGCTGTAGAAGATGCTGTCGACACCGGCGTCGACGCGTTGAAAGGTCCGAAAGGCGTCTGATCGACGCTGCATCGCAAGCAAGCTCGTGACGGCTGAACCGACAGCCTCACGAGCTTTTTGCGTTAGCCCGCACGAAAAATCAGGTAATCCTCCCAGTCGTCCTCGGGCACGCTGCCTTCGCTGAGCATGCGCCCGGACTGAGAAATACGCTGCTTGTGCACCTGTTCCCGGTCCCCGCACACCAGATGGTGCCAGAGCGGCAGGTCCTTGCCCTCGCTGACCAGCCTATAGCCGCAGGTGGGCGGCAGCCATTTGAATTCGTCGGCTTTTCCGGGCGTCAGCTGAATGCAGTCCGGGACCTGGGCCCGGCGATTCGGGTAGTCAGTGCAGGCGCAGGTCTTCAGGTCCAGCAGCTTGCAGGCGATGCGCGTGTAATAAACGCTACCGTCGTCCTCGTCCTCGAGCTTTTGCAGGCAGCACAAACCGCAGCCGTCACACAGCGATTCCCATTCGACGGCATCGAGTTGATCGAGGGTTTTGCGTATCCAGAAGGGTTCAACGATGGCGGCCATGGTTCTCGCGCAAACAGCTGTGGGGCAATGAAAGGCCGCCAGTCTAGAGGTACACGGCAGTTGGGCCAAGCATTGGCGACTGTCGGTAAGACGCGCGCGCCTGATAGATCCGGTTTGAGCGGGAAATACGGCAGGCTTGTCAGCAGCGAGGCGGCGCAGTAGCGTTAGGCCCTCGCAGGCAGCACCACCAATGCCCGCGCCTCACCCAAGTCTTTTTCGACGATGCCTGCCGTCCACGGCCCATCTGAATGATCACGTCGCCTGGCCCCAGGCGGATGGTTTTATCTCTCTTTCAGGATCGCATCCATGAGCGCCAATCCCCGTGTTGCCGAGTACGCCATCGACCCTCAATTCATCGAGCGCTGGTCGCCGCGCGCGTTCAGCGGCGAGAGCATTCCCGAGGAAACCCTGCTGAGTTTTTTTGAAGCCGCGCGCTGGGCGCCTTCTGCGTACAACTCACAGCCATGGCGTTTTCTCTACGCTCGCCGAGACACGCCGAACTGGGAGCGTTTCCTCGGCCTGCTGAATGAATTCAATCGCGGCTGGGCACAGCATGCCTCGGCGCTGGTGATCATTATTTCCAAAACCACCTTCACCGCTCCCGGCGCGACTGAAGAAACACCGGCGCTGTGGCACACCTTCGACACGGGTTCGGCATGGGGATACCTGGCGCTGCAAGCAAGTCTCAGCGGTTGGCACACCCATGGCATGGCCGGTTTTGATCAGGAGCTGACTCGCCAGGCGCTGAAGATTCCGGAGGAATACGCAGTGCATGCGGCGGTGGCGGTCGGCAAGCTGGGGGATAAATCGACGCTGGCTGAATACCTTCAGGCCCGCGAGACGCCGAGCCCGCGTCGGCCGCTGACTGAACTGGCGGCAGAGGGGGATTTCAGTTTGTAAGAGCTGGACGCTCGGTTTTAATGGGACCGGCTTTAGCCGGGAAGGCGTCGGGGGCCACTCCACAAAATGGATGGCGTACACACTGGCCTCTTCCCGGCTGAAGCCGGTCCCACAAGGACAGGCTTCAATACCCCTTCGCGAAATCCACTTCTCCGCGCAACGCCTCGCCGGCCGCATAGGCCTTGAGGTTGTCCACGAACAGCTGGGTCATCGCCGGCGGCGACGTCGGTGCCGAGCTGTGACCGGTGAGCAACAGGCCCCACGCCGTCCAGAACGGGTGACGCTGGGGCAGCGGCTCTTGCCGGCAGACATCAATGACCGCCCCCGCCAGATGTCCTTCCTTCAGCGCTTCGACCAGATCCGCATCCACCACCGCCGTGCCCCGACCGACGTTGATGAATAACGCCGAAGGCTTGAAGCGGGCAAACAGTTTGGCGTTGTAAATATCTTGGGTCTGCGGCGTGTTGGGCAGCAGATTGATGACGAAATCAACCTCGGCCACCAGACGCGGCAGGTCCTCCAGCGCAGCCACCTCAACAAACGGCGCTTCGGTCCGCGCACTCGACGCAATGCCATACAGCTCGACGCCGAACGGCACGAGGAACTGCGCCACGCACCGGCCAATGTCGCCCGTCCCGACGATCAACGCCTTGCGCCCGGACAGGCTGCGGCCCATGCGGTTGTCCCACTTGCGCTCGACCTGACTGACCAACCGCGCCAGCACTTCACGTTCGTGGACCAGCATGTAGGTCAGCACGAACTCGGCCATCACCTGACCGAAGATGCCAACCGCGCGGGTGAGTTGATAGTCGCGGTACAGGCCGTCAGCCAGCAGCGGCGTGATGCCAGCCCAGGTCGATTGCAGCCATTTCGGTTTGTGGCCCTGGCGCAGCAGATTCGCCAGCAGGTCAGGCTGGCCAAGCCAGATCGGCGCCTCGGCGGCCATTTTCGACAGTTCGGCGGAGTTACCGCTGCTCAGCACTTCGATCTCGGGGGCTGTCTGGCGGAGCAGTTCGGTGTAAATGGGGTAATCGTGTTCGGCGATCAGAACGCGCATGGCTTCAAAACTCGAATAAACGGGGCATGCGACCGCGCAGCGTTCCGGACCGCGCTCGGTTGAGCCGGTCAGGTCTGACGCATGCGACGGTCCGGTGTACCCCTGCGGTGGGTTGCAGGGTCAGAAATCGATCACATCGGATCGTTGCGGCGCAGCAGCTCTTCGGGCAGGTGCTCGATGTAATCGTCTTCGGCCGGTGGCATCTGCAGGTGGTAACCCTGCTTGTCCAAATTGGCGAGCACCGCGTGAATGTCTTCGCGGGCCAGGGCGCGCTCCGGCGACAGGACCAGATTGAAGGCGTGCTGCGGCTTGCCGAACGCGGTCAGCAATTCCTCGGGCACACGCTCCAGGGCGTCGCTCTTGAGGACATACAGGTACATTTCATTCCTGCGCGGGCTACGGTAGATGGAGCAAATACGTTTCAAGGCTGTTCTCCGACGTTGGCCAGGCTGTCGAGCAGCATCTGGCCCATCAATTCGCGGCGCCAGCCACGCAGCGAATCGGGCAGTTTATAGGGACCGTCTGGGTAACCGGTCTTGAGCAGGGCTTCGAGGGTCTTCTTGCGCAGCATCAATTCCGGCGCCATGTCGAGACGCTCGGCTTGCTGCTGGCCAATGACGCGCAGGCTCTTGAGCACATTGGAGGCCTCGATCGGCAGCGGCTCCGGCAACGCGGGCGGCCAAAGATCCGGCGACACGCTGCCGGCTTTCTTGATCAGGTCGAGCAGAAACTCGCCGTCCTGACGCACGGTCTTGGGGTGCATGTCGTCGATCTTCGCCAGCGCGGCGAGGTTGTCGGGCTGGGATTTGGCCAGCGGCCAGAGCGAATGTTCGCGGAGGATGCGATTGCGTGGCTGATTACGCAGGCGCGCCTGTTGCTCGCGCCAGGCGCAGAGCTCGCGCAGCACGGCGAGCTGCGCACGGGACAGCTTCCACGCCAGCTTGGCGTCGCGGTAAGCGTCATAAGGATCGGTTTCGCGGCGCAGATTGGCGACCAGTTCAGCACCGTCCTCCAGCACCCACGCATACTTTTCATCGGAAAGACGCGGACGCAGCAGGTTGTACACCTCGGCCAAGTGGACGGCGTCTTCGGCGGCGTAGCTGATCTGGGTTTCCGAGAGGGGGCGTTGCAGCCAGTCCGATCGCGTCTCGCCTTTCGGCAGGTCGATGTTCAGCACTTCCTGGACCAGACGCGAATAACCCATCGAGAACCCGAGGTTCAGGTAGGCCGCAGCCAGTTGCGTGTCGAACAGCGGGGCCGGGAGGCTGCCGGTCAGGCGCAACAGCACCTCGAGGTCCTCGCTGCAGGCGTGAACGACTTTGATGACGTCAGGGTTTTCCAGCAGCGCGGCCAGAGGTTTCCAGTCGCTGATCAGCAACGGGTCGATCAGATAGGCGCTTGAACCATCGCCGATCTGCAACAGCGCGGCGATGGGATAGAAGGTGTCGACCCGCATGAATTCGGTGTCGAGCGCGACGTAGGGCAGGGTCTGCCACTGTGCGCAATGTTCGGCGAGGCTATGGTCGTCGCGAATCCAGTGAATATCGATGGCCACACGGCTCTCCCTCGAAGAATGGCGCGCAGTATATATCGCTACAAGCAGTTACCGGGCATCCGTCCTGCAAGTCTCGAACAACTTCATCTTTGAAGCGCGCAAATAGCCGCCGTGGCGACGACCGTCCATCCGATCACTGATCACTGGCCCGCCTTGCGCAGCACGTACACGCGCCACATGGCGTAGCCGGGGAGAAAGTCGTGATGATCGACGATCCTGAAACCCGCCCGCGCGAACTCGGATTCGATGTCGCTGCGGCACACCACAAATCGATTACGGGGGGCGGACATACCGACCTCCAGTCGACCTTGCTGACGTTTGCGACGCCACGATTTCACGTTGCCGTCGACCCACAGCGCGACGATGGCCGTGTCGCGGGTCACCCGGTGAAACTCGTCGAGAATCGCACCGCGTTTTTCGCTGTCGCCTAGGTGATGGAACAAACGCATGCAGAATATGCAGTCCACCGCGTTGGCGGACAGGCCGATGGAAAACGCCGAACTCTGGAACGTGCGGATGCGCTTGCGCACCTCGCTGGATGACTGTGCCTCGGCGAACGCCAGCCTGTCGGTCGAAGGATCGGCCGCGAGGATCACCCGATTGGCGTGTTCAGCCAGCACCGGCCAGAAACGCCCGGAGCCCGACGGCAAGTCCAGCACCAGCCCGGGCTCGCCCGCATCCCGCAACGCTTTGCGCGCCAGCTGCGCATCGCGCCACAGACTCAGGCGTCGGCTGAGAGTGTGCTCATGCTGGCGCACGTCTTCTACGTGAACCTGCTTGCTGAGGGGCTCACTCATTGGCCAGTACCCCGTCCGTATAAATCC
This sequence comes from Pseudomonas sp. HP_12, assembly GCF_055283955.1. Lineage (NCBI taxonomy): Bacteria > Pseudomonadati > Pseudomonadota > Gammaproteobacteria > Pseudomonadales > Pseudomonadaceae > Pseudomonas > Pseudomonas sp. HP_12. The sequence continues at coordinate 103,611 of NZ_JBTOQG010000010.1, read as the reverse complement.
CCCGACAGCCCGCGAACATGTCCAGCGCCGGGTTATAGACGCTTGTGCGCACTTGCAACAGGCCCAGCATTGAATGAAACAAGTTGTCCTGACTGAGCGGCGCGTTTCGCTCTTTTTGCAGACAGTGGGTATCCACAGCGAACGACTGCTGATAGCTCTCGGAAAACCAGGCAATCATCGGGACATGTTTCTGTTGATCGGGCGCCAGCATATAAGGCGTGCCGTGCAGGAACAGGTTGTATTCACCCAACGACTCGCCGTGGTCGGAAAGATAAACCATGGCCGTGTCTACTTTGCCCTGATTGTTGCGCAGGATGTCGATCAACATCGCGAGTACATGGTCGGTGTACAGCAATGTGTTGTCGTAACCGTTAACGATACTTTCCCGCGAGCAATTATTCAGCGCATTGCTTTCACACACCGGGGTGAACTTCTCGAACTCTTTCGGATAACGCTTGAAGTACTCAGGCCCATGACTGCCCATCTGGTGCAGTACCAACACGGTGTCTTTGTCCAGTGTGTCGATGAAGTGCTGCAGCCCCTGTAGCAGGATTTCATCGCGGCACTCGTTGTTGGCACACAACGCCGGATCCTTGAAGTTGCTGACATCCTGCATCGTCACCCGGTCGCAGGTGCCCTTGCAGCCCGATTGGTTGTCGCGCCAGATGACATCGAGCCCGGCGCGCTTCAGCACATCGAGCACGCCTTCTTCATTGCGCGCGGTCGTAGCGTTGTAATCCTTGCGGCCCATGTTGGAAAACATGCAGGGCACCGACACCGCCGTCTCCGTGCCGCAGGAATGCACGTCAGTAAACGTGAGCAGGCCACGCTCCTTGCTCAGCTGTGGCGTGGTGTCGCGGTTATAGCCCAGGATGCCGAAGTTCTCGGCCCGCGCACTTTCGCCCACGACCAGCACGGTCAGTGACTTGCGCTTATGCTGCTGCCAGTCGCTGGCAAGTTTGGCGTCTTGACCAATACTCACGAACGGCCGCTGCGCAGACTTGACCTGCTCGCTCAAGTAACCCACGGACGCCGCCAGGTAATTGCTCGGCACCACCATCAGGCGCAACTCGTGATGATTGCGAAACAGCGAGGACAGCCCCTGGTAATTCATCAACGCAACACCACCGATAGCGACCGCGCACACGACGGACACCAGCGCCTTGCTGAGCAACTCGCGAGGCCAGCGCCGATAGGCAATCGGTGTTTTGAAAAGAATAAACGAAGGCACGACACCCAGAAAGAACAAGTAGCCGAGTAACTTCAAAGAAAGCAGATCACGTACTTCGGTGACATTGGTTTCAGCGAAGTTTCGGAACATGCCCGAATCAATCATCACGCCATATTGGCTCATGAAATAAGCCACACCGGCGCTGATAAAAAAGAGACAGATCAGTACGGGTTTCAATACACGCTTGATCGCTAACAGCGTGAAGAAGATATTAAACGCGCAGAACACCATCAGCGCAAAAGCACAACGCAGCAACAGGCCCTTACCGTCCGAGTCGGTAATTGCAAATAGATGCTGCCAGAGGGTCAGGTTAAACCCGATCAACAAAAAGGCACTGGCAAGCACTGTCACAAGCTCGGGACGAACTGCTTTTACGTTGAGCATAAAAGTCTGCTTGGCTGGAAATGAGAATATAAACGCGGGAGGAACCCCGCCGATGCTGCGAACTTTAGGCATCGGGCCATCAATTTTTTGTGAAAAGGATGAGAACGATTGGTGGGGTGGGATTGCTGCTTGTTGAATAGGGATCCTGCGGGGCAAGCCGCAGGAAATCAGTCAGGTCTTGAGTAGTTGATCAAGCTTTATGCCGGAATGCTCTGCGCCACTGCATCCTCAATAATCATCTGCGCCGCCTTCTCGGCGATCATCACGGTCGGCGAGCAGGTGTTGCCGGAGGTGATGTTCGGCATGATCGACGCGTCCACCACGCGCAGGCCGGTGATGCCGTGCACGCGCAGGCGTTCGTCGACTACGGCATCACGGCCCTGCCCCATCCTGCAGGTGCCTACCGGGTGAAAGATCGTCGTGCCAACAACGCTGGCCGCCTCGCGCAGTTCTTCCTCGGTTTGCAGGCTCGCGCCGGGCAGGTACTCAACCGGCTCGAAGCGAGCGAGCGCAGGCGCGGCGGCGATGCGACGGGTCAGGCGAATGGCGTCGGCGGCCACTTTGAGGTCGGTCTCGTGACTCAGGTAGTTCGGGCGAATGATCGGCGCGGCATCGGCCAGCGCCGAACGGATCTCCACCGTGCCACGGCTCTGCGGGCGCAAATCACACACGGACGCAGTGAATGCGGGAAATCCGTGCAGCGGCTCGCCGAAGCGCTCAAGGGACAAGGGCTGCACGTGGTATTCAAGATTAGCGCTTGTCTGCTCCGGCCCCGAGCGTGCAAAAGCACCCAACTGACTCGGCGCCATCGCCAACGGACCGCTGCGATTGAGGGCGTAGCGCAGGCCCATGTTCATCTTGCCCCACAGACTGCCCGCCATCTGGTTCAGCGTCTGCCCGTTGCTTACCTTGTAGATCAGGCGCAACTGCAGGTGATCCTGCAAATTCGCGCCGACGCCGGGCAGCTCATGCCGTACGCCAATGCCGAGCTTTTCCAGCAGCGGACGCGGCCCGATGCCTGAGCGTTGCAGGACCATCGGCGATCCGATGGCGCCGCAGCAGAGGATGATTTCCCGCCGGGCGCGAAGCGTCTGTTCCTGTCCGTTGACGCGTGCAATCACCCCGCTAGCGCGGCTGTTCTCAAACTCCACGCGCGACACTTCCGCACCGGTGATCACCTTCAGGTTCGGGCGTTTCAACGCAGGCCGAAGAAATGCCTTGGACGCATTCCAGCGCACCCCGCGCCGCTGATTGACCTGAAAGTAGCTGCACCCTTCGTTGTCGCCGCCGTTGAAGTCGGGGATCGACGGGATGCCTGTTTGCGCCGCCGCTTCACGGAACGCGTCCAGCAACGTCCATGAAAGACGCTGCTGCTCGACGCGCCATTCACCTTTCGCACTGTGAAGTTCCGAGTCGCCGGCGTAGTGGTTTTCCGAGCGCTTGAAGATCGGCAAGACGTCTTCCCAGCCCCAGCCCGAGTTGCCCTGCTCCGCCCAGCCGTCGTAGTCCCGGGCCTGGCCACGCATGTAGATCATGCCGTTGATGGAGGAGCATCCGCCCAGTACTTTGCCGCGAGGATAGTTGAGCGCGCGCCCACCGAGGCCGGGCTCCGCTTCGGTTTTGAAGCACCAATCGGTGCGCGGATTGCCGATGCAGTAGAGGTAGCCCACCGGCACATGAATCCAGGCGTAATTGTCTTGGCCGCCGGCTTCGAGCAACAGGACCCGGTGGGCAGGATTCTGCGACAGCCGATTGGCCAGCAGGCAGCCCGCCGGGCCTGCGCCGACGATGATGTAGTCATGGAGACCGACGTCCGTTTGCATGCGTCCCTCGCTGATATTTTTTGTTTTTATGCAGGGCCCATCCTGAAGTTTTTCGCCACAAAACAAAAGACCGCCGCATGTTTCCATGGGGCGGTCCGGGTTGAAGCGTTTGCTGTCAGTAACGGATGCGATTACACCGCGCTGCGACGGTAACTGCGGTAGTTCGGCATCCAGAAGTTACGCTCGATGGCTTCGACGAGCATTTCTTCGGTGGTCTCAAGCGCCATGCCTTCAGCCTGAGCCTGCTTGGCCACGGCCAGGGCAATCTTCTTGCTCACCTGTTGGATCTCTTTCAGCGGCGGCAGGACGGCATCACCTTTGCCCGTCACCATCGGCGAGCATTCCGCCAGCGCGTTGGAAGCGGCCATCAGCATTTTGTCGGTGATGCGCGTGGCTTTCGACGCCACAACACCCAGGCCGATGCCCGGGAAGATGTAGGAGTTGTTGCACTGTGCGATGTGGAAGGTGCGATCGCCTACAGTGACCGGGGCAAACGGACTGCCGGTCGCCACCAGCGCGTCGCCATTGGTCCAGGTCAGGACTTCCTGCGGCGTGACTTCGACCTTAGAGGTCGGGTTGGACAGCGGCATGACCAAGGGCTTGGCGCAGTGCTTGTGCATCTCGCGGATGACCTGCTCGGTGAACAGACCGCGCTGGCCGGACACGCCGATCAGCACAGTCGGCTTGCCGTTGGCGACCACGTCCAGCAACTCGGGCGACCCCTCGCCGCTCGACCAGCCCGCCACATCGGCAGACGTCTGCGCGAGGTTCTTCTGGAAGTCCAGCAGGTTGTCCATGCTGTCAGTCAGCAGCCCGAAGCGGTCGACCATCATCACGCGCTTGCGCGCTTCGGCTTCGCTCAGGCCTTCGATGACCATGGCCGCAATGATGTGCTCGGCGATCCCGCAACCGGCCGAACCCGCGCCCAGGAACACCACCCGCTGCTGGCCCAGGGTTTCGTGCTTGGCTTTGCACGCCGCCAGCAAGGTGCCCACAGCAACCGACGCGGTGCCCTGAATGTCATCGTTGAAGCAGCACAACTCATCGCGGTACTTCTCCAGCAACGGCATGGCGTTGGTCTGCGCGAAGTCTTCGAACTGCAACAGCACGTCCGGCCAGCGGCTCTGCACTGCCTCGATGAACAAAGCAATAAAGTCGTCGTACTCCTTGCCGGTGACGCGCTCATGGCGCCAGCCCATGTACATCGGGTCGTCCAGCAGCTCTTTGTTGTTGGTGCCCACATCGAGCACGATCGGCAAGGTGTACGCCGGGCTGATGCCGCCACATGCGGTGTAGAGCGACAGCTTGCCGATCGGAATGCCCATGCCGCCAATGCCTTGGTCGCCCAGGCCGAGGATTCGCTCGCTGTCCGTCACCACGATGATTTTGATGCGATCTTTCGTCGCGCTGCGCAGGATATCGTCGATGCGATCGCGCTCGGGGTAGGAGATGAACAGCCCGCGGTGGGTGCGGTAGATTTTCGAAAATTCCTGACACGCCTGACCCACGGTCGGGGTATAGATGATCGGCAGCATCTCGTCGAGGTGCGAATCCAGCAGGCGGAAGAACAGGGTTTCGTTGTTGTCCTGAATCGAGCGCAGATAAATGTGTTTATCAAGATCGCTCGCGCATTGCCGGTACTGGTTGTAAACGCGGGTGACCTGCTCTTCGATGGTTTCGACGTTCTGGGGCAGCAGGCCGACCAGGTTGAAATCGATGCGCTCTTGTGGCGTGAAGGCACTGCCCTTGTTGAGCAGCGGCATCTCCAGCAGCGAAGGGCCGGCATAGGAAATATATAAAGGTCGCGAGGTCTTGGTCATTTGCAGTGATCGCCTTTTCTCTGTTTGCTCTATCAATACGACGTCGAAACGATGCCCCGGAGGTCGATGTACACGACGCTCAACGCAGGATCCGTCCGAAAAAATAGGGGGGTAAAAACAGGGTGCCTATCTTACTCGCCTGAAAACGATTGCGACATTTTGTCGCTCACCGATTGCGAAATGATGGCCGGAAGTCGTCGGAGCGGTCAGGAAATAGCCCCGTATCAGGAACAAAAAGGGCGCGGCGGGTCACAGCGGAAACGACGTGCTGGCGGACTGACTGTTTTGAGAAACGGAGTTTTGGCCGTAGTCACCTGAGGTCTAGGTACTAAACGCCTGACATATTGAACTGGCGATGAGCCATTGCAGTCACATTGATATCAAATCGGAGATATTAATGTCAGGCGAGCGCATCTTTCGTATCCACTACCGCTTTCTGGACGAGCAGCGAGTATTCCTCCAACCCGATTCAGCGCTGAACGAAGCCGATGCCTGGTACTACGCCTGCCTGCACGCGGGCATCGGCGTACTGCACAATTTGTCCAAGACCCGGGAAGAGCTAACGGCACTGATCGCCCATGCCCGGCGGTATGGATTGACGGCGGTGCGTTGGGCGGAATGGGTCTGATTGTGTGCCCTCTCAACCGGTGCACCGGCCTTTGGTGCTGCGGGAGCCCTATCCAGCGCGCTGGATCACATAGCTCGCCTCAAAGCCATGCACACACCCGATGACGTTGAATCCTTTGAAATAGCCCGTGGCGCGAAGCAAATCGACCGCCGGGCCTACCTCCGGTGAGTGTTGAAAGTCCCCGTAGTCGTCGAAGACGATAAACCCGCCTGGTACGACGCTTGGCGAATACAGCAGGAAATCCAGCAGTACATTGCGCCCGGCGTGACCGCCATCAATGTGCAACAGCGCCACCTTCGGTGAGAGGTTATAGAAACGCTCGGCACACAACTCCGAATAGCCCCTCAGCACCAGGGCGTTGGAGAACAGGTTCTCCTGGTAATAGCTGAACTCTTCAAACTGATTGGGCAGCTCAAACGGATCAATCCCGATGATGCGGCGCTCGCGGTTGCAGACTTCATTCATCAGCACCAGCGACTTGCCCTTCCAGACACCAATCTCGACCACATCCCCGGGGATGCCTTCGACCAGAAGCGCCAGGTAACCCAATAGCCGCACATGATCATGAAACGACAACTCCTTGCGCGGCATCGCCCGCTCAGCGGGCAACGTACTTTGCGCCTGCTCTAAATGCTTGCCGATCAACGCCCAGATCTGGGCGATCGAGTCATTGAGTTCCGGGTTGCTGATGAAGTCGTTGAGCTCTTGGATGGTGATCATGGCTTCTCTGACTGGCTGGAAGGATTGGGGTGGGGCGTGGAGCGATCTTGTACCGCTAGTGGGCGTGAGATCGATAGTAGGCGGGGGTTGGGAAAAGTAAAGTGCCAGATACCCAATCGCTAACGCTCCATGACCGATGTCGTAGGAGTCCATCAATTACTGAATAATCTCAGGTCGGCACGACTGCCGGGTTTATCCTTGGGAAGAAAATCCGGGATGGGAGTGCATCACCTGTAACCCATCCACCCAAAATATTTAAGAAGAAGGCCCCTCCTTTTTTTTTCAATATGAAAATCTATCAATCCAAGAAGCCCCATGAGAAAAACATGCTCTTCACAACCAAACCTCTCCGGGATAAAGCACAGATCAAAATCATCAAAAACCTCATCAACAGAATAGTCCCCCGCCTCATAAAGTTTTGCGTAGGAAATTATGTCCCGCCTTAAAGAAAGAGCTTGAAAATATGATTTCCGCTGCATCCAGAGATTAACTATCTCTTCGACACTCAGCACTCCCACCCTTAGTTCCTCCGGCAGGTGATCGAGGATCCCATCTCCCAGGTCTTGCATAAAGTCTATTAACTGCATATATCCGCGCATTATCACCTCAGGGTATAGGGAACGCTGTGACAATGTAAGCTGGCATGTGGTTAAACTCAGCGAACTCGATGACAACTCTAACCTTAGTCATCTTCACAGGTACCGTTTGGGCCGTTCTCAGAACCCCCCATCCGATCTCAGTATTCAATTCGCTTACCAAGATCAATCTGTTTCGTGTGCGCAAAAATTTTAGCTTAGAGTACATTGTTATTTTTAATTTGTTAGCTTTCAGTGCTTGACTAACCGCCCACTCAGCCATTTCTATGCTATCAAATGTCGTCATCGCCTTGGCATTTCTGACCTTCCGCAAACGCTTTTGTAATCCAAAAATATCTTTTTGATAGTGATCACGGAGAGTGTGGCCGCCAACGCTATTCCTGGCTCCATGAAGGGGCTGCTCGCTTACGGACACCGCCACCCTTCCAGCTCGTACCGAGGACACGCGAAATGCGTTGTACATTGATGCCGTGGTAATAGGCACCACGAACTCAGTAGCCAAACCAATGACTTGACCAGTGCTGCGAGATACACCCAACGCCTCGGCAGCGGTAGCGCCGGCTTTGAATACGTAGGAGTTGGTTTCCTGACCCATGACGATTTGGTTCGAAGCGGCAGCTAACTGGTCAGAAGCGTGAACTCCCATCGCCACGCATCCGACCTTGGATATCATCGTAGGCTCCGGCAAGGCGCACAACACGCCCGATCCTGCCAATTCGATAATGCCGCCGACTAGCCTGAGACTACCGAATATGCGGTTAGACATGATCTCGGCAGGCGTAAGGGATTCATGCGTAAGCACTGCAGCCATCTGGGCGAAATTAAGTACAACGCGAAACGATCCCTCATCCGACATAGCGCGCTCCTTACGCAAATGGCTTATTAGCGGTCCTGTCCCAACCACCAGAAATGATCCCCGCACTGCCACCGTCTGCACGCCGCTGTTGTGAGTACTCGAACTTTATACGACCGTAATTCAGGGTAACGACTTCAACAGGGAAGCCAGACTGTTCCGCCCCCTGACCACTCACCAATGCAATCAGCACTTCTTCGAGCACGATGTCCAAATATTTAAACTTCTCAGTTCCTGCAGGATGAACCCGGATGGTCACTGTTTTTATGTGCGAACCCCTACAGCAAAGCTCAAAAAGCTTTGGAGTAGCTCGATCAATTTATTTGCTGATCTGGAAATCACCAAGCGACACGCCCCCAGCAGATGCACCACCGCTGGAACTGGCAGACTGACTGATGGACTGCATGGCATCGTAATGATAGGAAAGCAACTCGATCCAGCCTTTGTGCCCATCGTCCAGCGACTCACCCTCAACCCCATCCACTTACATAAATGCATCAAATGACATAAAAGCTCCCTGCTTTTCAAAACGTCAGAAATGAAACCTTACCTTCGTTATTACTCGTATGCCAGCCTTCAAACTGACTCCAGCGTACGAATCAGAAGGTGCCCACAGACTTGCCTCAAGCATAAACATCTCTAAACGCCGGCGCCGGCGTGCAAAATCATTCGCTACCAAGCAATGGCTGAGGTTTTATCGAGGGCGAGAGCAATGCAAACCGCTTACATATCAGCAGTGACGCAAAGCCCGAGGCGGTATGAGCGTCACCATCCATATCTCTCTCCAAACGCCAGAAACGAAAAAGCCCCAGAAGCATAACTTCTGGGGCTTTTCAAATAATGGCGGAGAGATAGGGATTTGAACCCTAGGTACTGTCGCCAGTACAACGGATTTCGAATCCGTCCCGTTCGGCCACTCCGGCATCTCTCCAACGGCGCGCATCATAACAGTTCGTTCGAGGAACGCGAACCCTTTTTAAGGATTTTTTCGCGTTCTTTCAGATGCTTGCAGCATTTTGCGCTTGAAGCATTGGATCAGAGCGGTACGCCGAGACGCTGGGCGACTTCTTCGTAGGCTTCGATGACATCGCCGAGGCCCTGACGGAAGCGGTCCTTGTCCATTTTCTTGCGGGTTTCTTTGTCCCACAGGCGGCAGCCGTCCGGGCTGAACTCGTCGCCCAGGACGATCGAGCCGTCGCTGAAGACGCCGAATTCAAGCTTGAAGTCGACCAGCAGCAGGCCGGCGTCGTCGAACAGTTTGCTCAGGACTTCATTGACCTTCAGCGACAGTTCTTTCATGCGAACCAGTTGCTCGGCGGTGCCCCAACCGAACGCGACGACGTGGGAGTCGTTGATAAACGGGTCGCCTTTGGCGTCGTCCTTCAGGAACAGCTCGAACGTGTAAGGGTTGAGCTTCATGCCCTCTTCCACGCCCAGGCGCTTGACCAGGCTGCCGGCGGCGTAGTTACGCACGACGCATTCGACCGGGATCATGTCGAGCTTCTTGACCAGCACTTCGTTGTCGCCCAGCAGTTTGTCGAACTGGGTCGGAATGCCGGCGGCTTCGAGCTTCTGCATGATGAAGGCGTTGAACTTGTTGTTCACCATGCCTTTGCGGTCAAGCTGCTCGATGCGCTTGCCATCGAACGCCGAGGTGTCGTTGCGGAACACCAGGATCAAGCGGTCAGCGTCATCGGTCTTGTAAACCGACTTGGCTTTGCCGCGGTAGAGTTCTTCACGTTTTTCCATGATGGGCTCCGCTTGCTGAATCTTGCTGAATAGTGGGGGGCGAGTCGCCCGTTTGGGACGCTAGGCGATTTCGCGCCAGTCGAGCCCTGAATCCTGATCGGCCAATTGTAGCCAGTCCTCGTCGCACCCAAGGGTGTCGACGAAACATTGCCGGGCCAGATGCGGCAGGTTGTTCTTGCTGCTCAGATGGGCCAGCACCAAGTGCTGCAGATCCTGCCATCCCAACTCGTTCACCAGACTGGCGGCCTGATGATTGTTCAAGTGACCGTGATCTCCGCCCACCCGCTGCTTGAGAAAGTACGGGTACTGACCCCGGGCGAGCAGATCGCGACAGTGATTGGACTCGACCATGAGCGCGTCAAGCCCGCGGTAGCTGTCGAGCACCATCGGGCAATAAGAGCCAAGGTCGGTCAACAGGCCGAAGCGTCGTCGCCCGTCGTTAAACACGAACTGCGTGGGCTCCAGCGCATCGTGGGCCACCGACACCACGTCGATGCCCAGACCGCCAATGCGCAGACCCTGCCCGCCCACCAGCCGAAGCCCTGCTTCGACCGGCTTGCGCATGCCGCGCAGCGTGCCGTCACTGAGGTACACCGGCACATCGTAGCGCCGAGACAGCAAACCCACGCCATGCACATGATCGGCATGTTCGTGGGTCACTAGAATGGCGCTCAGCTGCTTGCCGCTGACGCCCAGCCTGTCGAGCCGTCGTTCGGTTTCTCGCAGAGAGAAACCGCAATCGACCAGCACGTACGTGTCGTTGCTCGCGACCAGCGTGGCATTGCCGCGACTGCCGCTGCCCAGAACCGCGAAGCGCACTTAACCCAGGTTGTCCTGAATGACGCTCAACACACGACGAGCGACTTCAGTCGGCGCAACGGTGTTGATGTTCTTCTCGACCGTGACCTGAACGTTTTCACCGACCTTGCTCAGGCGAACCTGATAACGCTCCGCGCGGGCTTCTTTCTCTTCCTTGGACTCTTCACTGCCGAACACGCGGCTGAGGAAGCCAGGCTTGTTTTCAGGCTTGTCGGCTTTTTCCGCCAGGTTGATGTAGTAAAGACCCAAGCTGCGGTTGATGTCCTCAACGCGCCAGTCGCCCTGGTTAAGCGCACGACCGACGCTCGACCACGCCCGATCCAGGTCCGCGCCCAGGTTCAGCACCGGGTTGCCGCTGCCGTCTTCGCTGAGGGAAACGCGGCTTGGGGTGTCGAAATCACGCGCCGCCAGCAGGGACACCGAACCGCCCTTCTCGGAAGTGCGGGTCAGGCTCGCCAGCATGTCATCGGTCAGCACGGAGTCGAGGCCAACGTTGGTGCTGCGCGACGGGAAGGCAGGGTCATCGCGGCTGCCGGCCGGACGTTGCACGCTGACCACATAGATTTCACTGGTGTTGCGCTGCACGCCCGGCTCGATACGAACGCGGACGCGGGTTTCGGTGTTGGCGGCATCGCCACTCGAACCCATGCGCTTGGCAACCGATGCGGACAGTTCGTCCATGCGCTGCCAGGTGGTGTTGAATTCACCGGTCTGCGGACGATCTTCGGCAATACGGAAGCCGTTGTCTTCAAAGTACTGATGCGCCACAGGCCAGACTTCGGCCGGTGCGCGCTGGGCAAGAATCCAGCGGTTGTCGCCGCTCTTCTGCAGCGTGTAATCGCCGGAGTCCTGAGCAGTAGTCAGAGGTTGCGGACGCGGCACGGTGAATTCACCCTTCTGGGTGTCATCGGCGACGTTGCGCGGAATCGGCAGCAACGGGTCCAGGCGTTTGACTTCCTGAACGCCTTCGGGCAATTGCATCGGCGGCTTCTGGGTCGCTTCCAGGTAATCGCTGCTGCGATCGCGGAAGTAACCGTCCTGGCCAAAAAGCCAGCTGCAACCGCTGGTGCTGGAGATAATCAAGGCTAGTGCGGAAAGTCCGGCCAGTCGCTTCATTGCGTAATGCTTCCTCATTAGACCAATACACCGGACTGGCGCAGGGCCTGACGCAGCGGCTCGCGGCAGGACTCGCTGAGCCAGGTGAGCGGCAGACGAATACCGTCTGGCATCAAACCCATCTCATGCAGGGCCCATTTCACGGGAATAGGGTTCGATTCGATGAACAGGGTCTTGTTCAGCGGCATCAGTTTTTCATGGATTTTGCGGGCGGTGTCCGCGTCACCGGCCATCGCGGCCTTGCACAGATCGGCCATGGCGCGCGGCGCAACGTTGGCGGTGACCGAGATATTGCCTTTGCCACCCAGCAGCATCAGCTCGACGGCGGTTGCGTCGTCGCCGGAATAGACCAGGAAGTCGCTGCTCACGCCGGCAAGAATATCCTTGGCGCGCTGCAGGTCTCCGGTGGCTTCCTTGATGGCGATGATGTTTTTGACAGTCGACAGGCGGATAACGGTTTCGGCTGACATGTCGCAGGCGGTACGGCCCGGCACGTTATACAGAATCTGCGGGATGTCGACGGCTTCGGCGATGTGCTTGAAGTGCTGGTACAAGCCTTCTTGGGTCGGCTTGTTGTAGTACGGGGTGACCAGCAGGCAGGCATCGGCACCGGCGTTCTTGGCGTTGGTGGTCAGTTCGACCGCCTCGCGGGTGGAGTTGGCGCCCGTGCCGGCGATGACCGGAATGCGGCCAGCGACCTGCTGAACCACGCGGCGGATGACTTCGATGTGCTCGTTGACGTCGAGCGTCGCGGATTCACCGGTGGTGCCGACGGCAACAATGGCGTTGGTGCCCTCTTGCAGGTGAAAGTCCACCAGTTTGCTCAGGCTGTCCCAATCGAGACGACCCTGTGCATCCATGGGTGTGACCAGTGCCACCATACTGCCCGCAATCATGCAAACCGCTCCTGCCGGAAAAAGAGAGCGGTAATGGTACTGGCGCCATGATCCTTGCACAAGGCGAGCATTCCCCTCGGCGCCGGTTTTCGCTACCCTTCGGTCTTTGATCGGTACGGGTCATCTGCCCGGCTCGTTCGACTGCTCGATTTTGTCGTCACTTACCCCGCCCTGCGTCGTTATCGCGCGCCATGACAGGCTCATGGCCGCGATTGGCGGCTGCGGGTCGGGGCGACGTCACGATGCCTTCGTCCGTCGAGCCCGCCGGCACAGGCCTGCTGCGTACCGACCGCTCATCGTTTAGGAATGCTGCATGTCATCCATCCCCACAGTTCGCGAACAATTCCTTGTCATCAGTGCCCTTGGCGCCAACCCAATGGAGCTGACCAACGTCCTGTGCCGCGCCAGTAACGAAAGCCGTTGCTCGGTCGTCAGCTCTCGCCTCACTCGCCACGGTGAGTGCAGCGCGCTGATCCTGCAGATCTCCGGCAGCTGGGACGCCCTGGCGCGTCTGGAAACCGGCCTGCCCAACCTGGCGAAGAAACACGCCTTCACCGTCAATGTTGTGCGCAGTGCTTCCCTGGAAAACCGTCCGGAAGCCCTGCCTTACGTGGCGTACGTCAGTTCGGCGTATCGCCCGGACATCATCAACGAGCTGTGCCAGTTCTTCATCGACCACAACGTCGAGCTGGAAAACCTGATCTGCGACACCTATCAGGCCCCGCAGACCGGCGGCACCATGCTCAACGCGACGTTCACCGTGACATTGCCGGCCGGTACCCAGATCAGCTGGCTGCGTGACCAGTTCCTGGACTTCGCCGACGCACTCAACCTCGATGCGCTGATCGAACCATGGCGCCCTCAAGCACCGATGTAAGGAGTCTCGAATGGCTGTAGAACTCGACCAACCGGTTGCCGACTTTCAGGTGCAGGCCACGAGCGAACAGGCGGTCAGCCTGTCGGCGCTCAAAGGTCAGCAAGTCGTCCTTTATTTCTACCCGAAGGACAGCACCCCTGGCTGCACCACCCAGGGCCAGGGCTTTCGCGATCATCATGCCGACTTCAAGGCCGCCAACACGGTGGTGTTCGGTGTGTCGCGGGACAGCCTGAAATCCCACGAGAACTTCAAGGCCAAGCAGGAATTCCCGTTCGAGCTGATTTCGGACAAGGACGAATCGCTGTGCCAGCTGTTCGATGTCATCAAGCTGAAAAAGCTGTATGGCAAGGAATACCTGGGCGTCGACCGCAGCACTTTCCTGATCGACAAGGACGGTGTGCTACGCAAGGAATGGCGCGGCGTGAAGGTGCCGGGGCATGTGGCGGCGGTGCTTGAAGCGGCCCAGGCGCTCAACCAGGCTTGATCGCCATCATGCAGGCCTGAGCTTGCCCGCGATCGGGGGCCGTTTAGTCATCGTAGGTTGACCATGACGACGCCGATCGCGAGCAAGCTCACTCCTACAAAAAGCGAGGCAAAGCCTATAACAACGGCGCCACCGGCGGTTCGTTCCGTGGCCACGCATCCAGCACGGCCTTGAACAGGGTCGCCAGCGGGATCGCAAAGAAAATCCCCCAGAACCCCCACAGCCCGCCGAACAACAGCACGGCGCAGATGATCGCCACCGGGTGCAGACTCACGGTCTGAGAGAACAGCAGCGGCACGAGCACGTTGCCGTCCAGGGTCTGGATGATCCCGTAGACCGCCATCAAATAGATGAACTGATCGCTCCAGCCCCACTGGAACAGCGCGATGAACGCCACCGGCACCGTCACCACGACTGCGCCCACGTACGGCACGACCACCGAAATCCCCACCAGCATCGCCAGCAACGCCGAGTAATTCAGCCCCATGGTCACGAAGGCGATGTACGTCACCCCGCCACAGATGAAGATCTCAATGACCTTGCCGCGAATGTAGTTGGCGATCTGCCGATTCATTTCCTCGGCCACATGGGTAATCAGCGTACGTTCCCGGGGCAGATAGCCCCTCGCCCAACGGCTGATCATCCGACGATCCTTGAGGAAGAAGAACACCAGGATCGGCACCAGAACCAGGTAGATCATCATGTTGACCAACAGCGGCAAGCTGGACAGGGAAAACGTCAGCGCCCATTGCCCGAACTTTCCGACCTCGCCGCGCGCCACTTCGATGGCCTGCAGGACCTGTTCGTCCGACACCAGATGCGGATAACGCTCCGGCAGCAGCAACAGCAACGACTGCCACTTGGCGAGCATGCCGGGCAATTCGTTGAACAAGGTAATGAGTTGTCGCCACAGCAGAGGCACCAGAACCAGTAAAAACAGCGCCAGCGCCCCCATGAATAACGCGAAGACCAGTCCGACTGCGCCACCTTCCGGGACCCGCAGGCGTTCAAGCAGGTTGACCAACCCCTGCATCAGAAAGGCGAGCACCAGTCCGGCCAGCACCGGGGCAAGCATGCCGCCGAGGGTGAGAACAACGGTAAATCCGAGAACCAACAGCACTGCCAGCACTACCGCTTCCTCGTCGGAAAAGTAGCGCTGTATCCAGTCGCGAAGCACTTTGAACATCAAGAATCCTAGGAGGGTTGCGAGGGGTCAGAAACGCTCAGGCCTTGCGTAGCCAATACCGATAAATGCCGTCAGCGTGTTCTTCGTGCAGCAGAGCGTGCCCGGCCAGTTTTGCGAAGGTACGGAAGTCGCGCTGCGAGCCTGCATCGGTGGCCGTCACTTTGAGGACCGCGCCGCTGGCCAGACGGTTGAGTTCCATCTTGGCCTTGAGCAAGGGAAGCGGGCAGTTGAGGCCGCTGGCGTCGAGCTCTGCATCGCAGGGTGCGGGGTGTCCTACAGCGTCAGACATCGTTTCTCTCCGGATAGACACATCCGCCCTCGCATAAAAGCAGTCAGGCGGAAGAACATTCTTACAAGTTTTCCAGAATACCCCACTCTGGTCAGCAAGCCATCGAGCCAGCTACAGTGGCGCCTTTCTGCCCCAGAGTTTCGTGCATGAACTTTTTGCGCCCCACGCTGCTGACCCTCGCATGCCTGCTGGCAGCGCCGAGCTTCGCAGAAGATGACCTGCCCTCCCTCGGCGACGCGAGTTCATCCATCGTTTCTCCCCAGCAAGAACATGACCTGGGGCGTGCCTGGCTCGGGCTGCTGCGCTCTGAAGTGGCGCAGCTGTCCGACCCGCTGCTCAAGGACTTCGTCGAGTCCTCGGTCTATCGGCTGGCCGAAACCAGCCAGGTGCAGGACCGCCGGCTCGAATTCATCCTGATCAACACGCCGGAGATCAACGCCTTCGCAGCGCCCGGCGGGATCATCGGAGTCAACGGCGGGTTGTTCCTCCATGCCGAGACCGAAGGCGAATACGCCGCGGTCCTCGCCCACGAACTGGCTCACTTGTCGCAACGGCACTTCGCCAGGGGCGTGCAGGCGCAGCAGCGCATGCAAGTGCCGGTGATGGCGGCGATGCTCGCCGGTATTGTCATGGCCGCAGCGGGCGCGGGGGATGCGGGGATTGCCGCAATTGCCGGCACCCAGGCCGCCGCGATTCAGGAGCAGGCGCGGTTCTCCCGGCAAAACGAAGCAGAAGCCGACCGCATCGGCATTCTCAATCTGGAAAAGGCCGGCTACGACCCGCGCAACATGCCCACCATGTTCGAGCGGTTGGCGCGCCAGTATCGCTATGACGCCAAGCCACCGGAATTCCTGATGAGCCACCCGGTGACCGAATCCCGTATTGCCGACACGCGCAACCGCGCCGAGCAAGCCAAGCCCGGCGGCAAGGAAGACAGCCCTGCGTATCAACTGATGCGCGCACGCACCGTGCTGATATACGAAGAAACCCCCGGCATGGCGGCGAAGCGTTTCCGTGCGCAACTGGCCGAGAACCCAAAAAACGATGCGGCTCGCTACGGCTTGGCACTGGCCCAGACCAAAGCGGGTCAGCTGAATGAGGGCCGCGAGACGCTGAAACCCCTGCTCGACAAGGCGCCGGACAACATTCCCTACAACCTCGCCGCCGTGAACCTGGACATCTCCAATAATCGCCTGCCCGACGCTCAACAGCGGGTGGACCGGATGTTGAACCTGTACCCGGACAACTACCCGCTGAATCAGGCGAAAGTCGACGTCCTGCTCAAGCAGTCCAAGGCGCCGGAAGCGCTGAAGTCTCTGGAGATTCTGTTGAAGAGCCGCCCGGACGATCCGGACATCTGGAATCAGGTGGCGGACACCCGTGGTCTGTCGGGCAACACCATCGGCCTGCACCAGGCCCGTGCCGAATACTTCGCGCTGATGGGCGATTTCAAGCAAGCGATTCAGCAGCTCGAATTCGCCAAGCGACGGGCGAACAACAACTTCCAGCTGGCCTCACGCATCGACGCGCGGCAGCAGGAAATCATTGCTCAGGAACGGGCGGTGAAGGACATGATGAACTGAAGTCAGCTACAAGCGGCAAGCCATAAGCTGCAAGGTGGAACGCAGCAAATCGCCTTTTCGCTTCGAGCTTGAAGCTTGAAGCTTGAAGCTTGCCGCTACAGATCATGCATTACCCGAAGCTTTCATCCGCGCCGCCTGAGTAAAGTCGAGCATGCGCTGCAACGGCCGAACGGCGTGGGGGATAACCGCCGGGTCGACGAAGATTTCGTTGGTACCTTCGCGCAAACACTGAAGCGTGCGCGCCAGCGTGTTCATTGCCATCCACGGGCAATGGGCGCAACTGCGGCATGCGGCGCCATTACCTGCGGTCGGTGCCTCAATGAAGACCTTGTCCGGGCACAGCTGCTGCATCTTGTAGAAGATGCCGCGATCGGTGGCGACGATGAAGGTGGTGTTCGGCAGCGTTTGCGCCGCCTTGATCAACTGGCTGGTAGAGCCCACGGCGTCAGCCAGATCGATGACCGACTCGGGGGACTCCGGGTGCACCAGAATCGCCGCGTCCGGGTACAACGCTTTCATGTCCTCAAGCTGCCGGGACTTGAATTCCTCGTGCACGATGCAGGCGCCGTCCCACAACAGCATGTCGGCCCCGGTCTCGCGCTGGATGTAAAGGCCCAGATGCTTGTCGGGCGCCCAGATGATTTTCTCGCCGTTGTCCATCAGGCTTTCGACGATCTCCAACGCACAGCTGGACGTCACCACCCAATCAGCACGGGCTTTTACAGCGGCTGAGGTATTGGCGTAAACCACCACGGTACGCTCAGGATGCTGATCGCAGAACGCAGCGAACTCGTCGACCGGGCAACCAAGGTCCAGCGAGCAGGTCGCTTCAAGGGTTGGCATCAGGATGCGTTTTTCGGGAGTGAGGATTTTTGCGGTTTCACCCATGAAACGCACCCCGGCCACCAAAACAGTTTTCGCCGGATGGTTTCTGCCGAATCGCGCCATCTCCAGAGAATCCGAAACGCAACCGCCGGTTTCTTCCGCCAGCGCCTGAATCACCGGATCGCAGTAGTAGTGAGCGACCAGCACAGCGTCCTGAGCCTTGAGCTCGGCGGCGATCAAACGGCGGTACTCAGCCTCCTCTTCCGGGCTCAGGGTTTTGGGCTGTTTGGCGTCCAGGTGCGCTTGGACCAGAAGGCGTTCGGAGATGTGTGTCATGTCGGTGGACCTGAATGCGCGTACGGACGGAAGGTCCGCATGATAGAAAACGGCCGGGAAGTTAGCACGGGATCTGTTGAGCGATCACTTACCGGCAGTCACCGACTGCTGATCTTCAACCATCATGTTGGCGTCCCGGACGCCGCGAGACCGTCTCGCAATCGGGCGGAACGACCCACCCGCGAAAGCCTCGAACCCTCAAGTTAGCCATTCAATGGCAGAATCTGCGCCACTGGACAGTTTTGGAGACCCTCATGCTGCGCGTATTTGAACGACGGCTCGACCCCTTTCCACCCGACGAAGCACCGCCGCCACCCGTAGGTCTGGCGCGTTTTCTGTGGGCCTGCACCCGTGGAGCGCGTGGCTATATCCTCGCACTTGCGGTGCTCAGCGCCTGTGTATCGCTTTACGAAGCCTGGCTCTTCTCGTTCCTCGGGCAAGTGGTCGATCTGCTCTCGACCTGGAAGGACGGCGGCGCCACCGCGGGCGAGGAAAGTCGAGCGCTGTGGGGCATCGGCATCGTGCTGGTGATCAGCATCGGGCTGGTGGCCATGCGCACTATGGTTCAGCACCAGGTGCTGGCGATCAACCTGCCGCTGCGGCTGCGCTGGGATTTTCACCGACTGATGCTGCGGCAAAGCCTGTCGTTCTTCTCCGACGAGTTCTCCGGTCGGGTCACCACCAAGGTGATGCAGACCGCGCTGGCGGTGCGGGACGTGCTGTTCACCCTGATCGAAATCGCGCCCGGCATCGGCGTTTATTTCATCGCGATCATCGCGCTGGCCGGCGGCTTCGCCTTGAAGCTGATGCTGCCGTTCATGGCCTGGATCGTATTGTTCGGCCTGGCCATGCTGTACTTCGTGCCGCGCCTGGGCAAGGTCGGTCAGGAGCAGGCCAACGCGCGGTCGTCGATGACCGGGCGGATCTCCGATGCCTACACCAACATCACCACGGTGAAGCTGTTCTCCCACTCCAAACGCGAAGCGCAGTTTGCGCGTGCGGCGATGGAGGACTTCAAGCAGACCGGCTTTCGCCAGATGCGTCTGGTTAGCCAGTTCGAGATCGTCAATCAGGCACTGGTCGTCGCGTTGATTCTGGGCGCGGGCGGTTATGCCCTGTGGCTGTGGCATCAGGGTGACGTCGGCACCGGCGCGGTGGCCGCGATTGCCGCCATGGCGCTGCGCATCAACGGGATGTCCCACTGGATCATGTGGCAGATGACCTCGCTGTTCGAGAACATCGGCACGGTGCAGGACGGCATGGCGACCCTGACTCAGGGCCCTAAAGTGCAGGACGCGCCGGATGCAGCCGTGTTGAAGACCACCGGCGGCGCCGTGACCTTTGACAACGTCAGCTTCAACTACAACGGCGAGCGTCAGGTGCTGGAGGGTTTGAATCTCGCCATCCGCCCCGGCGAGAAGATCGGGCTGGTCGGCCGTTCAGGCGCCGGCAAATCCACGCTGATCAATCTGCTGCTGCGCTTCTATGACGTGGACAGCGGCGAAATTCGCATTGATGGGCAGAACATCAGGCAGGTCACGCAAGACAGCCTGCGCAGCGCCATCGGCATGGTCACGCAAGATACGTCGCTGCTGCACCGGTCCATTCGCGACAACATCGCGTATGGCCGACCTGATGCCACCGATGAGGAAATCCACACCGCTGCGGCCAACGCTCAGGCCGACGGCTTCATCAGCCAGCTCAGCGACAAGCATGGTCACAGCGGCTACGACACGCTGGTGGGTGAGCGCGGGATCAAGCTGTCGGGCGGCCAGCGCCAACGGGTCGCCATTGCTCGCGTGATGCTGAAGAACGCGCCGATCCTGCTGCTGGACGAAGCCACCAGCGCACTGGATTCGGAAGTCGAAGTGGCGATTCAAGAAAGCCTCGACGAAATGATGAAAGGCAAAACCGTCATTGCCATCGCCCACCGGCTGTCGACCATTGCGGCCATGGACCGGCTCATCGTGATGGACGACGGTCGCATCATCGAACAAGGCACCCATGCCGAACTGCTCAACAAGAACGGCACGTACGCGCGGCTGTGGCATCACCAGAGCGGCGGGTTTCTAGGCGAGGACCAGGGCGTGCCTGAAGCGGTGGATCAGGTTTAGCGGGCAGGCGCGCTTTATAACCGCAGCGACACGACGGCGATGGGGCTTAAAGCTGTCGTGTCGAGGCGGGCCCCGCCGACACACGACAACATCGTCCATCAGAATCCGCTAGTAGACCGACTTACTAGGATGTATTCTCCGAGCCATGAATACTTCCCAAACACGTGGTTCATCTGATGTCCGTCAAGGAATCCTCGACGTCGGCCAACGCATCATGGCCGCCAAGGGGTATTCCGGCGTAGGCCTGAACGAAATTCTGGCCGCTGCGGGCGTGCCGAAAGGCTCCTTCTATCATTACTTCGGTTCCAAGGATGCCTTCGGCGAGGCGTTGCTTGAGCACTACTTCGACGACTACCTCGCGGATATCGATCGCATCCTCGGCGAGCCCGGCCTGCCCATGGGCGAGCGCCTGATGAGTTACTGGCGGGTCTGGCAAGATACCCAGTCGTTCCGGGAATGCCAGGGCAAGTGCCTCGCCGTGAAGCTTGGCGTTGAAGTGGCCGATCTGTCGGAAACCATGCGCGCGGTGCTCAAGCGCGGCACGGCCGGGATTACCGACCGGCTCGGCAGCGCGATTGAGGCTGGCATTGCCGACGGCTCGCTGCCCGCCTGCGAGAACCCCTATGCCGTTGCGCAAAGCCTGTACCAGCTGTGGGTCGGCGCCAGCGTGATGGTCAAGATCGAAAGAAGCCTCGCGCCCTTCGAAACGGCCATGGCAACAACGCGCGTGATCTTGCGCCTTGCCTGATCGGCGGACCGCAATGTCGCGCCGCTCTCTTTGCCCTCGTTCCTCCTCTGCATAGCGCCTGCCGGTCTCTCCTGACCGGCTTTATACCTTCGCCGCCTCCATTGCCAAGCACGTCAAAAAAGCCTCGTGAAATAATTTGAAAAAAACTCTAGACGACTGGTCTACTCAGAGTTAAGGTGTACCCACATTAACCCGCCGCCACAAGGACTGACGTGATGAAAACCAGAACAACGATCACCGCTCTCGCCACTGCCGTGACATTGCTCGCCGCCGCTGGATTCGCGTCAGCCCAAGACCGCCCTGCCGCTCCCCTGACCGCCAAGACTGTAGTGCTGGTCCACGGCGCTTTCGCCGACGGCTCCTCCTGGAACAAAGTGATTCCGCTGCTGGAAAAAGCCGGCCTGAATGTGGTGGCAGTGCAGAACCCGCTGGATTCCCTGGAAGGCGATGTCGCTGTCACCAAACGCGCCATTGCCGCTGCTCCAGGCCCTGTGGTTCTGGTGGGTCACTCCTGGGCTGGCGCGGTCATCACCGACGCTGGCGTCAACGACAAAGTCCGCTCGCTGGTCTACGTCGCCGCTTACGCCCCGGATGATGGCCAGTCAGTGTTCGATGCCGTTAAAGGCTATCCCGACATGCCCGGCCAGGCCTCCTTCGTCAAAGATGCAGACGGCTACGTGAAAGTCAGCGACGAAGGCGTCGCCAAATTCTTCGCCCCTGATCTGCCCCGCGCCGAACAGAAACTCGTCGCCGCGACCCAAGGCGCGCTGAACATCAAAGCGCTGAGCCAGCCAATTCCCCACGCTGCCTGGCACAAGGTGCCCTCCTTTGCGGTGGTGGCCACAAACGACCAGATCATCTCGCCACAACTGCAGCGCGATCAGGTGCAGCGCCTGCACGCCGATTCCATCGAAGTCCCTTCCAGCCATGTTGCGATGCTGGCCTATCCCAAGGCCGTGGCTGACCTGATCATAAAAGCCGCCAAGTGAATTTCGTTTTGCCGCTGAACTAGACGACTAGTCTATTAATCCAAGTGAATGACGCTTTACCTTTTGGCTGCTCGGCAGTCTCAAACCTAATCGAAAAGGAAATACCCGATGAAAGTTCTAATGGTTCTGACTTCCCACGACACCCTCGGCAACACCGGCCGTCCTACCGGCTTCTGGCTGGAAGAACTGGCCGCGCCCTACTACGCGTTCAGCGACATCAACGCCGAAATCGTCCTGGCTTCGCCACAAGGCGGTCAGCCTCCGCTGGACCCGAAGAGCAACGAGCCCGACTTCCAGACCGACCTGACCCGTCGCTTCGAGAAAGACGAAACCGCCAAAGCCCTGCTCGCCAACACCGTCCGCCTGGACAGCGTCTCCCAGGCAGATTTCGACGCCGTGTTCTACCCAGGCGGCCATGGTCCTCTGTGGGATCTGGCTGAAGACAAACACTCCGTCCAACTCATCGAATCGTTCATCGCCGCCAACAAGCCCGTCGCTGTCGTATGTCACGCCCCTGGCGTGCTGCGCCACGTGAAGAACGCCGACGGCACGCCGCTGGTTAAAGGCAAGACGGTCACCGGCTTTGCCAACAGCGAGGAAGAAGCCGTCGGCCTGACCAACGTGGTGCCTTTCCTGGTGGAAGACGAGCTGAAATCACTGGGCGGCGTCTACTCCAAAGGTCCGGACTGGGGCTCGTACGTCCTCACCGATGGTCTGCTGATCACCGGCCAGAACCCTGCTTCGTCCGGTCCTGCGGCAGACGTGTTGATCAAGGCACTGCAGAACAAATCGGCCTGATCACCGCCCGGCGCGAGGGGTGTTCGCACCCCTCGCCGCTTCTCACCTTCGCACCGAGATAACCGCCATGAACTGGTAATGAACGGATTCAACCCGACCCCAGGCCCGACTTTATGTCGGGCTTTGTCGTTTCTGGACCGAGACGAGTAATCAAACAAACGCGGCGTTGACGGGTCTACCACGCCAATGGCCGGCATTGATGAACGCTCACGATGCCTGTTGTAACTGGATCTGCCGTCCACGGCGGCCGCAGTGCCAAACCTTTTATAGCGAGAAAAAAAATGGCTCAGGCAACGAAAACAGCACTGCAGAGTGAAGCGGATGAGGCGGTCGTCGTGACTGCTCATGGCACGTATGACAGCTACGTGGGCACGGCGGATGACGACACCCTCACGGGCACCACAAAGCGGGATTTCATCTTTGGAGGCGATGGCGACGACATCCTCACCGGTCAGGGAGGGGATCCCAATCCGTTCAGCAACGCACAGGATCGCTATAACGGCGGTGCCGGCGTCGACACCCTGATCAGCCATCCTGCCTATTACTACGGCAACACCTTCGTCTACACATCAGTGACGGACAGTTACTTCGACAAACAGGGCTCGCACTCGGATCTGATCAAAAATTTCCAGTCCAATGACGTACTTGACCTGACAGCCCTCAGCCTGGAGCGGGTCGGCAATGGCCACAACGGCGATCTGGCGGTCACTTACAACGCTGACGAGAACGTCACCTATGTTCGCTCGCTGGACAAAAACGCCGAGGGGCAGGCATTCGAAGTCCGGCTGGAAGGCGACCACGCCGCTCAGCTCGGCACGCAGAATTTCGCCCTGCGTTACGACCTGACGGCAGAAAGCAATGGCCGCGAACATCAGGAGAGCGAAAAGCAATACGTCGTCAGCGGGACCGATGGCGATGACTTTTTGATCATTCCCAAAAGCGGCAACATCGTCACAGGTGGCGGTGGCGCTGATGAGATGTACAGCGGCAATGCACGTAACACCTTCGCCTTCGAACACCTCACCGACAGCTTTGTTAACGACAGCTCGGGACACTCCAGTGTCGATTTTATCCACGACTTCCAGCTTGGCGAGGGCGACCTTCTGGACGTTTCGGCACTGGGTTTCACCGGCCTGGGCGATGGTTATAACGGCACCCTCAATTACAGCTACGACAGCGAAGCGGGTTACGCGATTGCCCAATCCTTCGAGGCCGATGAAGACGGCAACCGATTCGTGGTGCACCTGACGCAATACGAACGGTATCCGCTCACTGGCCTGCAGGACATGGACCGGTTCACCTTTGCCGGGGACTCTGCAGCAGACCGTGCCAACCAGACGCTGACCGGCGACAACTACCGTGACGAGTTCACCAACTCGACCGCAGGCGGCATCCTTGTCGGAGGCGGTGATGATGACCTGCTGGTGGGCAATACCGGCGTCGACACCTTTCGATACGTCGAGAAGAGCGATAGCTTTCGGGGCAATTCGGACTTCATCAAAAACTTCGATGCCACACAGAACCGGATTGATGTGTCAGCGCTGGGCTACACCGGCCTGGGCGACGGCACCGATGGCACGCTGAAGTTGATCTACGACGCGGCCACGCACCGTACCTATCTGAAGGATTACGAAGCGGACGCCGACGGTCACCGATTCGAGATCAGTATCGATAAGAACGTCGCCAAGACTTTCACCGCCGATAACCTGATCGTGGCTGACGCGAACACTGCACACATCGAGCTGGTGGGCCTGGCACCTGCCGACCTGCACCCGATTGGCTGAATCCAGACGCGCCATCCCAATAGGGCAGGCATGAAAAAGCCGTCGCAAATGCGACGGCTTTTTTTGCAGCATGGGCGACTACAAACGTACGCCCACGCTGATACTGCTCACTGAATCTCAGTCGACGCTTTTTGCCCACACCGCCTGGGCATTGGTGAATTCGCGCAGGCCGAAGTGGGACAGTTCGCGGCCGTAGCCACTCTTCTTGACGCCGCCCACCGGGATCCGCGCGTTGGTCGCAGGGAAACCATTGATGAACACGCCGCCGGTTTCCAGACGCCGGGCGATGCGTTGCGCGCGCGAGATGTCCTGGGTCCACAGGCTGCCGCCAAGACCGTAGTCACTGGTGTTGGCCAGCACGATGGCGTCTTCGGCGTTGGCGGCGACGGTGATCGCTGCCACCGGGCCGAAGGTTTCTTCGTCGAAGGCGGCCATGCCTGGCGTCACATCGGCCAGCACGGTGGGCGCGTAGAAGTTGCCGGGGCCTTCGATCTTCTTCCCGCCCAGCAGCAACGTCGCGCCGGCGGCAATAGTGCGTTGAACCTGGCCATCCAGCTCATCGCGCAAATCAGCGCGGGCCATCGGACCGACGTTGATCGCGCTGTCCATCGGGTCGCCGACTTTCAGTTGCTCGACCGCTGCAACGAATTGACGCGTGAATTGCTCGGCGATCGGTGCCTCCAGAATGAAGCGCTTGGCCGCCAGACAGACCTGACCGGCGTTCTGAAAACGCGCCTCGACGGCGGCTTTCACCGCAAGGTCGATATTGGCGTCGGCCAACACAATGAAAGCGTCCGAGCCGCCCAGCTCCAGCAGGCTCTTCTTGAGCGCCTTGCCCGCCGTGGCTGCCACGGCAGAACCGGCGCGCATGCTGCCCGTCAGGGTGACGGCGGCGATGCGCGGGTCTTCGATAGTGCGGGCAACGGTGTCGTTGTCGGCAATGAGGTTGGTGAACAGCCCTTTCGGAAAGCCCGCTGCTTCATAAGCTTCTTGCAGCGCGTAAGCCGAGCCCATGACGTTCGGCGCGTGCTTGAGCATGAAGCCATTGCCCGACAGCATGATCGGCCCGGATGCACGAATCACCTGCCACAGCGGGAAGTTCCAGGGCATCACCGCCAGCACAGTGCCAATCGGCAGGAAGGACACGTGTACTTCGTCGTCGCTGCCTACATTGACGGGCTCATCGGCAAGAATCGCCGGGCCATTGTCAGCAATCCACTCGATCGTGGCCGCGCACTTCTCCACTTCTCCACGGGCCGCCGCCAGGGTCTTGCCCATTTCAGCGGTGATCAGCGCAGCGAAGGACTCCGAGCGCCCACGCAGGGTGTCTGCCAGACGGCGATAGGCCGCTACGCGCTCGCGCATCGGCGTGGCGCGCCACAGACGAAAAGCAGCAGCATTCACGTCCAGCAACTGCTCGACGTCGGTCTGGGTCTGGAAGGGGTAAGTGGCGATCAGCTCACCGGTGGCCGGGTTGCGTGACGTAGCGACGTTTGCGGCGGAGATCGGGCTCAAGTCAGACATCGTGATTACCTCGTTGACGGTCGGTGCAGCGCATGTGCGCTGCGATGACCGCCACTCTAGGCAAGCCCGAATAAGCCAGGAAGGCGTGTTGTTATCCTATGACCGTGAGTCATAGGCAGTGTGGCGGGGAATGTAGGTCACCAGCGACAGGTCCGGCCGCCCTTCAGGCGTCAGCGCGACGTAGGTGAAATCGATATGGCCGCTGATGGGGTGCAGCAGACGCTTGCGGCCCTCCTCGAAACCTTTGACCTCGGTGTCCTGCCACCACTCTTTGAATTCAGGGCTCAGGGACGAGAGTTCTTCGATCAGGCTGTCGAACGGTGCCTTGTCCTGGGCCAGCGCGCGCGATGCCCGAAACGCACTGATCATGCCACGTGCCATCTGCTCCCAATCCAGAATGATGGTTCGGTAAGGGATGTACAGAAACAACAGACGCAGCGTGTTGCGCTCATGGGGCTGCAACGAACCGTAGTCGACGAACAGCTCGGCGATGGCGTCGTTCCACGCCAGGATGTCGAGCCGAGCGTTGCGCACATACGCCGGAATGGGGTTGATTGCGCGCACCAGCATTTCCAGGCCGGCGGTCACCCCGCCGCCGGTCGCAGCAACCGGCACCTCCAGTGCGGAAAGCGCATACAGGTGCGCGGACTCCACACGATCGAGCTTGAGGACTTTGGATATCCGTTGCAGCGCGTCCGGCGAGGGCTGAATGTCGCGGCCCTGTTCAAGCCAGGTGTACCAGCTGACGCTGACCCCGGCAAGCGCCGCCACTTCCTCACGGCGCAGTCCCGGGGTGCGGCGCGGCCCTTCTGGCAGGCCGAAATCGTTCGGGTCGAGGCGCGCCCGTCGGCTGGACAGAAAATTGCCGAATTCGCGCCGCTGCTCTATCGAAGGTCTTTTTGCCATAACTCGCTCGTGGTCCACGTTTTGGTTGATCGCGGAAAACGGGCATCGTGGGTCAAGCTCTGGCGTGGGTCAAGCCGGTCAAGGTATCGGCGATGGCCTTGGTGCGCCGCGCCGTGCCTTCGGTGGCCTGGTTCGAGTTTTCCAGTGAGTCGAGCATTTCGCGTAGCGCGCCGACGCCGGTGGACTGGTCCTCGATCTGCTGCGCCACGCGCTGGATCTCGCTGGAGAGCAAGTCAATGTCGACGCCGATCTCGGCCGCGTTCTTGCGGGTGATTTCCGCCAGCTTGCGCACTTCGTCGGCGACCACGGCAAAGCCTCGGCCCAGATCCCCTGCCCGCGCCGCTTCGATCGCAGCGTTGAGCGCCAGCAGATTGGTCTGGCCGGCGATCTGTTGAATGACCTGCACGATGGACTGGATGCGCAGGCTCGATTCCGCGAGGGCTCGTGCGCCGACCACCGCTTCGTCCGCCTGGCTGACCAGCGCTACAACGGTATTGCCGGCGTTTGTCGAGACCGTGTTCTGCTGGTCAATCGTGCCGGCCAGATCGTCCATCGACAGGTGCAGCTCGCCGGAGTAGTGCTTGATCTGCGTGGACATCTCTTCCTGCTGCTGACCGGCCTGGGCAAGGACTCGACCCAGTGCGGCGAGGCCTTCGAAGACCGGAAGGACTTTGGTATCCAGCCCGCGGGTGTCCAGCGCGGTGTTGAAGTCGTTGAGCTTGAACGCCTCGATCTGCTTCACGATGACGTGATTCAAACCCACCATCTTCTTAAGCTGGCGGCGCAGGAAAAACGCCTTGAATTCGCCATAGCGCGCGATGAAATTGTCCACATACTCATCCGTGAATGACGCGCCTCTTGCCACCCGAAAGAAGAAGATCGCCGTGAGCGTCTGGTTCAGGTTCAGGCCGAGAATTTCACCAAAGGTCGAGAACCCCACCAGCGGTACGTCACCGAACAATCCGGTCATGCTGCCCAGATCCTTGCCGTTGTTGGCCCGACGCAAGATGCAGTCGTTGAGAATCGCCGCGACGGGCTGCCCGCCCTTGCCGCGCAGGAATTGTTCGTAATCCACGCGGGTGGCTTCGCGCAACGGCGTACGCTTGACCATCACCAGTTCCTCGCCGGGGGCCACGTCGCAGAACAGCTGAATGATTTGCTGTGCATGGTCGATGCGCGCGATTGATCGCACGAACAACTCGCTGCCCACCCGAATGGCGAAGGAGTAATCAGCCAGATTCTTCTCAAGGGCGCGAGCGTCACAATCGAAGGCGTTACACAGCGCCTGGACCATGCTCATGATGTTGCCCTTGCTGTCGATCACCTGGTCGATGGTGCGGTCTTCGACGGAAGCGGTCAGGACACTGAAGGTCAGCCCGGCGGGCTGGAAATTCTGACTTTTGAACACGCCGAAACGGATGTCGGCGGCGGTCTTGATGAAAACAATTTGCGCATGATTCTGATAGCTGCGCTTGCCGTCGTGGATCAGCGTCTTCTTGAAATCCGACTTGCCACCGGCCGAGCCGCCGACAAACAGGCAGGGAAAACGCCCGGACTCGTAGAGCGCTTCCATGAAGAACGATTCGGACGCCGACAAGCCGTCGAACACCACATAGGCCAGCGTGTCGCGATGGTCGATGGCCGTGCTGACCTGCGCACGCTTGATGTTGCTGACCAGTTTTTCGATGCGCTCACGCATCTCCATGCGCTTGCCACCGCTGCGGATATCTTCACACTCCAGTGGCACCATCACCACTTCGGCCGATGCAATCACGCTGCGCTCGAAGAGCTGCAAGACGATGCGGTCCCAACGATCGCCGGTTGCACAGTACAAACCGGTCGCACTGTTGCACAGCTCGCCTGACGTGGTGCACAGGCTCAGCGCGCTATCGGGAAACCGCTGCTTTATGCGGGCGGCAATGTGGTCGATGTCCAGATGCGGAGAGACGAAGCCTGTCACCAGAACGGGAACTGAACGCACGCCCGCCAGGGCACGGTCCAGCTCGCCAGCGGTGCAGTTGATGCTGATCGCTTCCTGGCGGTTGGCACGGGATCGATTGAAGAGTTTGAGTGGGTTCATCGTTGGCTCACAGGAAAGGATCGCAGGGCGCATGCGTTACATACGCCGAGCTTTTTTCTGTATCGGCCGCGGAAAATCTGACTTGAAGGACAGGACGTGGCGTTGGTCGGGGGGCCAACCGAAGTCGGCACAATTGCGTCAGTTTTAATCGACGTTGGTGTAATGGATGCCAAAGTCGTGGCGCCCCGGCGCGAGGTGCGGCTTGAGCGTGAATGCCGGGATCTCATAATCGCTGGCATTCTGTCAACGAAACGGCAGTGGCGGATCGGTGAAGAGGTTACCCAGCCGCGTCGCATTATGGCCGGAACGCCTGCACCGCGATCCCGCCCACAGGTGGCTGGGCGACCTCATCGCTTCGAAGGTCGAAACGACTTCCTGCCCGCCGCACTGACGCTGAACGCTGCATCAGTCATGCACAATCAAGGCGCGCTGACCGCATGACTGAATCCCTGGAGCCACGTCATCAACGAAGGCCAAAACCCATCCGGATCAACTGCTCAACCAAATGTTCACGGCCATGGAGGTTTGAGGTGTCACGAAGTCGGTTGACGACCTGTTCCGACCAACCGTTTGCCCTCATTCCCTCGCGTTGGTAGAAAGCCCCCAACCGCTGATCATAAGTGGCAACTGCGTCCGGCTCTGGCCCCGCTGCGTAGGTTTCGTGGTGAAGCACCGCAGCCTGTGGAAGCCTCGGTTTGACCTTCGCTGGCATTTCACTGGAGGGGTACCCGACGCAGAGGCCAAATACGGGATAAACATGTGCAGGCAGTACAAGTTCCTTGGCCACCCCCTCGATGTCATTGCGAATGGCCCCGATGTAAACGCTTCCAAGCCCCAACGATTCGAGTGCCACTACTGCATTTTGAGCCGCCAGTGAGGCATCTATCGTTCCGAGCAACAGGCTTTCGAGGTAGGGCAGTGCATGCAGTTCGGCGTGCTGCTGCTCGGCTACACGGGAAACGCGAGAGAGGTCGGCAAGCCATACCAGGAACAGCGGCGCTTGTCGGATGTATTCCTGGTTACCGGCAAGTGCCGAGAGACGCGCTTTGCGATCGGTGTCCCGCACAGCGACCACACTCCAGACCTGCAGGTTTGAAGAGCTGGCTGCAGACTGCGCAGCAGCAACCAGTGTTTCCATCAGCCCATCCGGCAGAGGCTCGGCGCTGAAGGCGCGAACGCTGCGATGGTCGAGCAACTGATCGATGGTATCGTTCCCGGTGGCGAGCGCAGATGCCTCGGGGTCCCCGTAGCGCGCTGCCATTCTGGATTGGTTGGTTGTGGTCATGGGTCTCTCCAAAAAAGTGACGCGAGGCTATCAAATCGATGCCACAGGCGCATGCCTTGCGCAGACGTTTTCACCCGGCCGCCCTGCTAGCCGAGCCATCAAGGGACATCCATTTGTCAGCAAAGCCTCTCAGTGCGCGTGACACCTGTCAGGTCCTGCGTGACATCGCCCTCGGCATTCGGGTGATGCGTCGGGTGGGCGGCGACGCTCAAGTCGACATCGACAGTGGCCTGATGACCGTAGAGGCTGATGGCTGGCTGATCACCTTTTACAAAGAGCACAATGCCCTGGATCACTGCGACCGCTGCCTCAGCCCCGAAGGCCGGGTCTACCTGTTTGACGCCCGCCAACGCTACGGCACTGATCCTCTTGAGCTGCTGAGCACCTGGGAACGCGGTCAGCTGGAAACCCTGCTCTCCCTCATCTAAGCGAACGCTCATACACCCCGCGTCAAAAAAAACGGGCTGGGCCCCAATAGCGTGGGATGACGGAACCAAAGCGGTTCAGTTGCCACTCAAGCGGTATAAAGTCCAGAGCGGGTGGCGTATGTCGACGAAAGTGAGTGGGCCTGTAGATCAGCTCTTCGGCTTGCATAACAGCGATTTTGGCTCGCCCCAAGGGCGTCTGACTGACCAGCGCCAAGCGGGCGGAGGCATCGATTTTGGTACGTCGCCCGGTGCCGGTGCGCAGTCGGTGAACTTCGGGGGACCATCGCCCCACAACAGTGACAGCCGAGTGAATGCCAGCGCGCAGGCGGCCAATCCCACCGATCAGGACCTGGCTGCATCGGTACGTAATCTGGTCGAGCAGATCATGCAGGCGCTCGCCCAATTCATGCAGCAAAACCGGAGCGACACGGGCGCGTCTTCTCAAAGCAGTGGCAGTCCGCAAGGCAAGTCGGCGGCAGTCTCCGCGCCCGCTCAGCCGGCGGCTGCTAACGCTGGGTTCCAGCAAGCAGCCGCGACGACAAGTGCGGCCCAGCCATCATCAGCCGGGCCTCAAGTGGCATCCACACCTGCGGCAAATGCACAGGCTGCGCCGGAGGCGACAGCTGCGCTTGCACACGCAGACAAGAGTACCGCCGTAGGTGACGCCGCCACCGCTGGCAGCGGGCCTTACTCGCTCAATATCACCAATACTCAAGACCATGCGATAAAGATTGGCCAGTTCGACAAAAATGAAAAGCTGGTAGGTGAACTGTCATTGGAACCTGGGCAAAAAGGAACCATGAAGTACGAGGCAGACACGACGGGCCTGCTCAAACAGGCCGACGCGGACGGCAACTACAAGTCTGATGCGAGCCGCCTGGAGTTCTACAACGGCTTCATCAATACCAGCGACATTGATGGCCGCAACGCTGCAATTTATGCGAGCGACGGCAAAGGATTTGAAGTCGGAGACAAGCAAAGTATCGCTGACAAGGCACCTGACAGCATTACTTCCCTTGATTCTGCGGGGAACAAGACCATCGCCGGATGGTACGACGGGTCTACGGAGAAGATGAAACAGGGAGGCGATTTCCTGACCAAAGAGCTGGGCACTGGGATGACGTATCAGCATCCCAATGACGACACCCTGGGCCAAGGCAGTAACCCTATGCGGCACACTGACTCGATGTCCCTGGACGTGGTTTTCGGCAAGGCTTGAGATGGACGCGAGGGGCGTTGAGTTATTGAGTCAGCGCCGGCAGCTACTTTTTCACAGGCAAAAAAAAATCTGGAAATCCGCATTTTCATGGGCCTTCCAGATTTTCGAAATGGTGGGTCGTGTGGGATTCGAACCTACGACCAATTGGTTAAAAGCCAACTGCTCTACCAACTGAGCTAACGACCCGCTTCGTTGTGGCGCGTATATTACTGATATTTCACAGTAATTCAACACCCAAGCGAAAATAATTTAAAAATAACGCGTCGGGTCCGTCACGCCAGCCGCGGCGAAGCCCTCAGCACGCAAGCGGCAGCTGTCGCATTTTCCGCACGCACGTCCCTGCTCGTCGGCCTGATAGCAGGAAACCGTCAACCCGTAATCCACACCCAGACGCGTACCGGTTTTAACGATATCGGCCTTGCTCAGCATCTGCAGCGGCGCCTGTATCGTGAAGCCCTGGCCTTCAACGCCAGCCTTGGTGGCGAGATTGGCCATGCGCTCGAACGACTCGACAAATTCCGGACGGCAGTCCGGGTAGCCGGAGTAATCCACGGCGTTGACACCGATGAAGATGTCCCGGGCACCGAGCACTTCGGCCCAGCCCAAAGCGAGAGAAAGAAAAACAGTATTGCGCGCCGGTACGTACGTCACCGGTATGCCTTCGCCCGGCGTCTCAGGCACCGCGATGCTGCTGTCAGTCAGCGCGGACCCGCCGATGCCGTTGAGATTGAGGCCGATAACCTTGTGCTCGACCACGCCCATATCGGCCGCTACACGCTCCGCCGCCTGTAACTCGGCGCGATGCCGTTGGCCGTAGTCGAAGCTCATGGTGTAGCAGCTGAAGCCATCGGCCTTGGCCATCGCCACCACAGTGGCCGAATCCAGCCCGCCGGACAGCAGGATTACCGCTCTTTTCTCAGTCATCGATTGCTCACTCATTCAACGCCCCGGCTCGTCATTCCAGAGGATTTTATGCAACTGCAATTGCAGCCGCACCGGGAGGTTGTCGGCCACGATCCAGTCGGCCAGGTCTCTGACGTTCAGATCACGGTGGACAGGGGAAAACAGCACTTCGCCGGCGCGACGGTCCAGACCGTACTGAATGATCTTTGAAACGGCCCAGTCGTAATCTTCGCGCGAACAAATAACGAATTTGATCTGGTCGTTGCGCGTGAGCAGTTCGATATTTTCGTATCGGTTGCGCGCCACTTCTTTTGAACCAGGGGTTTTCAGATCGACGACACGGCTTACGCGGGGATCGACTTTCGAGATGTCCAGCGCGCCGCTGGTTTCCAGAGAAACCTCGTAGCCCGCATCACACAGCCGTTCAAGCAAAGGAATGGCATTCGGCTGAGCCAGGGGCTCGCCGCCTGTGACGCAGACATAGCGCGGGCGATAGCTGGCAACCTGCTCCATCAACGAGTCGAGGGTCTGGATGGTTCCGCCAGTGAAGGCATATTCGCTGTCGCAATAACCGCAACGCAATGGGCAGCCGGTGAGGCGCACAAAAACGGTAGGCAAGCCTGCCGTGCGCGTTTCACCCTGCAACGAGTAGAAAACTTC
Source organism: Pseudomonas sp. HP_12 (assembly GCF_055283955.1). Taxonomy (NCBI): domain Bacteria; kingdom Pseudomonadati; phylum Pseudomonadota; class Gammaproteobacteria; order Pseudomonadales; family Pseudomonadaceae; genus Pseudomonas; species Pseudomonas sp. HP_12. The sequence continues at coordinate 69,958 of NZ_JBTOQG010000010.1, read as the reverse complement.
GGTGATACGTAGTGTGTCTTGCATAGGGGCCACGGGCGTAACGGCTAAACAGGCCATCCGCCTCCGTCAGGCACTTCTGTACACCCTGCACACGCAGAATCCACAGAAGCGTAATCAATACCGGAATTTCGGGGGCGGAATTCTAACGAAGAAAGCCGCGCAATGCGCGGCTTTCTTGAATCAGCGGTCAGATTGACTGGCAATCAGAGACGCTGGAGGTCCCGCTGAGCCAACTGAGCGGCTGAAGTGCCTGGATACTGAGCAACGACTTGCTGAAGGATGCCCTTCACCTTATCGGTGTGACCCAGGCGACGTTCGACGTCCGCCAGTTTGTACAGGGAATCAGGCACCTTGGCGTGCTTTGGGTAAAGCTGACTGACCTTTGCAAAGGCCTGACCGGCACCTTGCAGATCGCCCTTGGCCAGATTCACTTCGCCCAACCAGTACTGAGCATTGCCCGCGTACTGGCTGTTAGGGTATTTGCGCAAGAACGCCGCAAACGCCTGACTGGCCTTGTCGAAATCCTTCGCTTTGATCAAGTCGAAAGCAGCGTCGTAATAGAGCTTTTCTTTCGCTGGGTCGCCGGGCTCGCTGCTGGCCTGTGGCGCTTGAGCGGCGGGTGACACGGGAGCTCCGCCGGCATTGGTGCCGCCGTCGGAAGCAGAATTGTTGGCAGCTGATGGGGCCGATGCGCCGCCAGCTCCGATACGGGAGTCGAGATCTTTGTAGCGATCCAGCGCTTCCTGCTTCATCTGCTGGATATCGTTTTGCTGAACTTCCACGATTCCGCGCAAGCGCGAAATTTCGTCCTGCATTTGCTGCAACTGCATGAACAGCTGACCTTGCGCCGAAGGTGCGGTCGTAGCCGCACCTCCGGCGTAGGCGCCAGACGTACCATAACCCGATGGCGGATAACTGCTACCAGCAGAGCCAGAGTTGTCATCGACCACAGGAACCGCACCCATCGCTGCAAGAGGAAGGGTGAGAGCCAAAACGGTTAAAGCACGTCGGCACGTTCGCATGTCAAATTACTTACGCAGTTCGACGCGACGGTTTTGAGCCCACGATTGCTCGTCGTTACCGGTAGCAACTGGACGCTCTTCACCGTAGGAAACGATTTCCAGCTGAGCTGGCGAAACGCCCTGCAGAACCAGGTAACGTTGAACGGCTTTCGCACGACGCTCGCCCAGTGCCAGGTTGTATTCGCGAGTACCGCGTTCGTCAGTGTTACCTTCCAGAACTACGCGAGCGCCGTTGGCTTTCAGGTCTTTGGCGTGAACGTCCAGAGCGCGCATGGCCTCTGGTTTCAGGTCAGAGCTGTCGTATTCGAAGTAGAAAGTGGTGATAGCGCGCAGAGCAGCTTCTTCGCTCAGGCTGCCGTCAACAGCGCCAGAGTTAGCGCCGTAACCAGCGTTAGGATCTACAGCAGCGCCGCCAGCACCGGCATTGTCGCCGCCTTTGGACGAGCAACCTACAGCTACAGCCATGGCCAGAGCCAGCGCAGCAAATTTACCAAACTTCAGCATTTCCATCGTAAAACTCCTAATGAACCCCAAGTGTGTTAAGTACAACGTAAAGCGCCGCGTCAGTTCAGGTAAGGGGACCAGGAAGGTTCTCTGACTTCGCCTTGAGCGGTAGGAAGCGGGAGCCTTACGCGTCCATTAATGGACACGAGCATCAAGACTCCCCGGCCCTGCTGGCGGGTGGCGTAGATTACCATGGTGCCGTTAGGCGCAACAGTAGGCGACTCATCAAGGTTGCTGTCTGTGAGGATTTTTACGCTACCGCGCTGCAAATCCTGAGCTGCAACCTTGAAGTTGGTGAAGCCATCTTGACGATGGATCATCACAAGAGTCTTTTCATCCGCCGATAACTTAGGGTTGGCATTGTAGTTACCGATGAAAGTAACGCGCTCTGCCCCTCCGCCATTAATATTGGTTTTATAGATTTGTGGCTTGCCGCCGCGGTCAGACGTGAAGTAAATCGTGGAGCCGTCTTTACCGAAGAACGGTTCTGTATCAATGGAGGAATCGTTGGTCACTCGCGACAATTGACGCGAGGCCAGATTCATCACATAGATTTCCGGGTTGCCATCTTTCGACAACACCATCGCCAGCTTGCTGCCGTCCGGGGACCACGCAGGCGCGCCGTTCAGGCCTTCGAAGTTGGTGATCTGCTCGCGACGACCGGTGTCGATGTGCTGAACGAAGATGCGCGGGCGCTTCTGTTCAAACGACACATAGGCAATACGCTTGCCGTCCGGCGCAAAGCGTGGCGACAGGATCGGCTCACGGGATTGCAGCAGCGTCACCGCACGGGCGCCATCGTAGTCCGAACGCTGCAGCGTGTAACGCGTGTTGTCAGTGGAGAAACGCTCAGCCGTCACGTACAGCATGCGGGTCGAAAACGCACCCTTGATGCCGGTCAGTTTCTCGAATGACTGGTCAGCGATGTAGTGCGACATGTCGCGCAGCTGGTCAGCGGTGCCCGATACGTTACCGGTGAGAACCTGTTGCTCGGTGGCCACGTTGAACAGCGCGTACTGGACCTGAAGGCGACCGCCCGAAGGAACGATGCTGCCGACCATGACGTACTGCGCACCCAGCGCTTTCCAGTCACGGAAGATGACTTCGCTGGCCTGGCTCGGCTGGCTGATCATGTTTTCCTTTGGAATCGGCGAGTAATAGCCCGAATTCTGCAGGTCGTTGCCAATGATCTTGGCCATGTCTTCCGGCAGCACGCTGCCGCCCTGCAAACCAAACGGCACGACTGCGATAGGCGTGGCGCGGTCACTGCCGCTTGTTACCAGAATGTTCTTTTCGTCGGCAGCGGCGAAACCCGCTGCACAACACAGAACGACAAGCATTCCTCGAAGAAGGTTAATCACAAGGCTAGGTCCTCAGGTGTGAATGTCATCTTGAATGAACGGTAAGGTGCGAAGTCCGAAGGCTTCATCCCCTGCATCTCTGTCAAACGACCAATATTCTTGACCGCCGCTACTGCTGAACTGTCGAAAGGACCATCGCCGCTGGACTTGCTCACGCTGACCGAAGTCACGGTGCCGTCCGGCAACATGTTGATCTGCAAGACGACTGTCATGCCCTTGCGCGCAGAAGGTGGACGTGCCCAGCCTTCAGCCGCCCGAGAGCGAATCAAATCATCAAAGCTGCCGGCCACTTCGTCGCCACGTTCATCGGCCAGCGCCTGTTGGCGTTCCGGCTTGTCGGAAAGCAGGTCGGCCAGTGCTTGCGCCTTCTTGTCTTCCGCTGATTTACGCGCAGCGTCCTGGGCTTTCTTCTTCGCGTCCTCAGTCGCCTTCTTCTTGGCGTCCTCGGCCGCTTTCTTCTTCGCGTCTTCAGCAGCCTTTTTCTTGGCGTCGTCCGCAGCCTGCTTCTTCGCGTCCTCGGCAGCCTGTTTCTTGGCTTCCTCGGCGGCCGCACGCTTGGCGTCTTCCTCGGCTTTCTTCTTCGCGTCGTCTTCGGCTTTCTTCTTGGCTATATCAGCCAATTGTTTCTCTTCGGCGGTTTTCTTCGCGTCATCCGCTTTTTTGGCTTCGGCTTTCTTGGCGTCGTCCGCAGCTCTTTTAGCGTCGTGGGCTTTTTTGGCGTCGTCAGCTTTCTTCGCTTCCTCGGCCTTTTGTTCTTCGGCTTTTTGAGCGGCATCGGCTTTCTTTTGTTCCGCCGCCTTCACTGCCTCTTGCTCAACTTTTTTCTGCTCCATCTGCTCGACTTCGGTTTGTCGCGCAGCGGATTTCTTCGCCTCACCGGCAAGCTTCTGGTTGGTCTGGGTGGTTGCCTGACTTTTTGATTTCAACTGATAGAGCGTGGCCTGAACGATGGGCCTGGCTTCAGGAAGCTCAGGCGTCATTGCGAAGCTGACGAACAACAAACCAAAAATCAGGACGTGCAGTCCCACCGCCCAGACGGACGGCCAGAAGTAGCTTTCCGAGGCGGACGGCTCTCGAATCGGCTGCATCAGGGGGCCTCGGTAATCAAACCAACGTTCCCGACCCCGGCCTTCTGCAACCCGCCCATCGTGCCCATGACGGCGCCGTAGTCGACCGTCTTGTCGCCACGGATGAACACTTGAGTCTGCTTGCCGGCGTCACGACCGGCGGCAATGATTTTGGTCACCGCGCTGGTCAGTTGCGGCAAGGTCATCGCCTTGTCCATTTGCTTGTCGGTGTCGACTTCGCTGCCAAGGTTCCAGTAGTAGGTCTTGTCAGCCTTGATCGAGATCGTCAGGACCTGATTGTTGTTGTCCTGCGGCAAAGCCTCGCTGGAGACCTTGGGCAGATCAACTTTCACGCCCTGGTTGATCATCGGAGCCGTCACCATGAAGATGACCAGCAGCACCAGCATCACGTCGATGTACGGCACCACGTTCATTTCGGCGACCGGCTTGCGCTTGTTGCGTCGGCCGCGAGCGATTAAAGCCATTGGGAAATACCTGCTTATTCTTCGCTGGTGTGCACTTTACGGTGCAGGATCGCCTGGAACTCGTCGGCGAATGTGTAGTAGCGACCGATCAGGTTCTCGCCACGAGCGGCGAAACGGTTGTAAGCGATGACCGCAGGGATCGCTGCGAACAGGCCGATGGCGGTGGCGATCAGTGCTTCGGCGATACCCGGTGCAACGGTGGCCAGAGTGGCTTGCTGCGCAGTGGCCAGGCCGCGGAAGGAGTTCATGATCCCCCAGACGGTACCGAACAGACCGATGTACGGACTGGTCGAACCCACGGTTGCCAGGAATGGCAGGCTCTGCTCGAGTTTTTCTTCTTCACGGGAGATCGCCACGCGCATGGCACGTGCAACACCTTCCATGACCGCGTCCGGATCAACGCCTGCCTGCTGACGCAGACGGGAGAATTCCTTGAAGCCCGCGCGGAAGATCTGCTCTACGCCGGAATCCGGGTCCGGGTTGCTGCCGGCCTGACGGTAGAGCTTGGACAGATCGATGCCTGACCAGAAGCGCTCCTCGAAGCTATCCAGAGCCTTGCGCCCAGCGCGCAGCATGGCGCTGCGCTGAAAAATCATGATCCACGAGGTGACCGAGGCGGCCACCAGGATCAGCATCACCAACTGCACAACCACGCTGGCATTGCTGACCAAACTCCACATGGAGGAATGGTCGACGACGTTAGCTTCCACGCTGTATCTCCTGCTCTGAATGTGTACCCGCGCCGCCCTGCCCGGCAAAGGCCGTGCGCAGAGCTTCGGGAATGGCCCGGGGTTTCAAACTGTCGGCGCGCACACACGCCACCAAAAACTGCCCTTCGCAGAGCAGCACATCATCCGCAGCCCGCCTGACCTGTTGCTGAAAACGCAGGCTGACGCGGTTCAATTCGATTACTTCGGCGCTGATCAGCAGCTCGTCGTCCAGCCGCGCGGGCTTGTGGTACCGAGCCTCGCTTGAATGCACGACGAACAACAGGTTCTCGATACCCGCCATTGCGGATTGGGCAAAGCCCAGTTCCCGCAGTCGCTCGGTTCGAGCCCGCTCCATGAATTTCAGGTAATTGACGTAGTAAACGATGCCGCCGGCATCGGTGTCCTCGTAATAAACGCGACAACGATGTGCGAACGACTGAGCCCCGTTTTGCGCGCGCATACTCTAGTGCTTACTCCTCAGGTTGCCAATCCGGCCAGGCAACTGTTTTTCATCGTTTTTACTGCCCGCAACGCGTCACTTTGCGGTGACTGCCCGTCAGACCATCAAACACCCGAATAAATCGGTTGATCGTGCATTTATTCGTCAGGGTCTTCGACCGGTTCATCCATCACCGCCCGGTCGCCCATCCGCGAGGGGATGTTCAGACCGAAGTGCAGATACGCATGCCGCGTGACCATGCGGCCGCGAGGTGTGCGCATCATATAGCCTTGCTGAATCAAATAGGGCTCCAGCACGTCCTCAATTGTGTGTCGCTCTTCGCTGATGGCCGCCGCGAGGTTATCCACCCCGACCGGCCCGCCATCGAACTTCTCGATCATCGTCAGCAGCAAGCGTCGATCCTGATGATCGAAACCGCGTTCGTCGACGTCCAGCAGGTTAAGCGCAAGATCCGCAATCGCCTTGGTGATCTCGCCCTTGGCGCGCACCTCGGCGAAATCCCGCACCCGACGCAGCAGCCGGTTGGCGATCCGTGGCGTTCCCCGGGCCCGACGGGCAATCTCGAACGCGCCTTCGTCCTCGATGTACAACCCGAGAATTTTCGCCGAGCGCGACACGATCGTGGCCAGATCCGCAGTGCTGTAGAACTCAAGACGCTGCACGATACCGAATCGGTCACGCAGCGGATTGGTCAGCATGCCCGCGCGGGTTGTCGCACCCACCAGCGTGAACGGCGGCAGATCGAGCTTGATGGAGCGCGCCGCAGGGCCTTCACCGATCATGATGTCCAGCTGGAAATCTTCCATCGCCGGGTACAGCACCTCCTCAACGATGGGAGACAAACGGTGGATTTCGTCGATGAACAGCACGTCGTGGGGCTCAAGATTGGTGAGAATCGCTGCAAGATCCCCCGGCCGTTCGAGCACAGGGCCCGAGGTGCTCTTGATCGAAACGCCCATTTCCTGCGCGATGATATGCGCCAGTGTGGTTTTACCCAGTCCCGGCGGACCGAAGATCAGCGTGTGGTCCAGCGCTTCACTGCGGCCGCGCGCCGCCTGAATGAACAGCTCCATCTGCTCACGCACGGTGGGCTGACCAATGTAGTCGGCCAGGCTCAGCGGCCGGATCGCACGGTCCAGTTGCTCGTCACGGTCACGCCCGGTGGCGGCGATCAGACGGTCGGCATCTATCACTTACAGCATCCCCTTCAGTGCGCGGCGAATGAGGTCTTCGCTGCTGAGATTCTTGTCCTTGATCGCGGTCACTGCCTTGCTCGCTTCCTGGGGCTTGTAGCCCAGGGAAATCAACGCGCTGACAGCATCCGACTCCGCCGTCGCCACGGCCATCGGCGCGCCCGGCCCGTCCGATACCAGTGCGAAGGTGCCCGGCAACGAATCCCACGCCTTGAAGCGATCCTTCAGCTCGACCAGCAAACGCTCGGCGGTCTTCTTGCCAACGCCCGGGACTCGGGTCAGCGCGGAGGTATCCTGCGCCTGTACACAGCGCACCAACTCGTCCACTTCCAGCGTCGACATCAGGGCCAGGGCCAGTTTCGGCCCGACCCCGTTCAGACGAATCAGCTCGCGGAACATCTCGCGATCACGCTTCTCGTAGAACCCGAACAGCAGATGCGCGTCCTCACGAACCACCAGATGAATATGCAGTGTCACGGTTTCGCCCAGATGAGGCAGGCGATACAGCGTGGTCATGGGCACTTCGACTTCGTAACCCACGCCGTTGACATCCAGTACCAGATGCGGCGGCTGCTTCTCGACCAACGTACCGCGTAGACGTCCAATCACGAATCAAATCCTTTCCAGAGGCCCGTTGCTGCGACGGGCCGTGCTAACGCAAATAATGCCATCAGAGCCGCAGACGACCGCCACGACTGCGCGCGGTATTGAGGCCGTGAGGGATGAGGCTGGATCGGGTATGCGCGTGACACATGGCAATTGCCAGTGCATCCGACGCATCCACCTGGGGTTTGGTGGTCAGCTTGAGCAGATGCATGACCATCATCATCACCTGATCCTTGTTGGCGCCTCCCGTCCCTGCGACGGCCTGCTTGACCTGGGTCGCGGTGTACTCGGCGATCTCCAGGCCTTCTTCGGCGCCTGCAACGATCGCGGCACCCCGGGCCTGGCCCAGCTTCAAGGCCGAGTCCGGGTTGCGCGCCATAAACACCTTTTCGATGCCCATGGTCACGGGACCGTACGTCTGAATGACCTCGCGTACGCCGCGGTACACAATCTGCAGCCGCTCATGGAGCAAGCCTGTGCCCGTGCGAATGCAGCCCGAGGCCACGTACTCGCAGCCGCGCCCGGTATCACGCACCACGCCAAACCCGGTAATTCGTGAACCGGGGTCGATACCTAAAATAAGAGTCATAACGCCTGCAGCTTGAGAGGTAACGCGAACAATTGGACGCAGCATAAAGGCAGAAGCCGGAGGCCGATAGCGTTGATCATCAACGCTTCGTGCGCTCCGGCCTCAAGTTCCGAACGGGCAAACGATCAGCCGAGCTGCTCCAGCACCTCGTCCGGGATTTCGGCGTTGGAATAGACGTTCTGCACGTCATCCAGGTCTTCCAGCATATCGATCAGCTTGAGGACCTTTTCCGCCATGTCCAGATCGAGCACCGCACTGGTGGTCGGCTGCATCACAATCTCCGCATCGGCGGGCGTGAAACCAGCGGCTTCCAGGGCGTTGCGCACGGCATAGAAACTGGAAAACGACGTGAATACGTCAATGGAGCCGTCTTCGTGGGTGACCACGTCGTCAGCGTCCGCTTCCATCGCAGCTTCCATCAGCGCGTCTTCGTCAACGCCCGGTGCAAAGGAGATCTGCCCCTTGCGTTCGAACAGATAAGACACCGAACCGTCAGTCCCCAGGTTTCCACCGCATTTACTGAACGCATGGCGCACTGCCGCAGCGGTCCGGTTGCGGTTGTCGGTCATGGTTTCGACCATCACCGCAACGCCACCCGGGCCGTAGCCTTCATAACCCAGTTCAACCATGTCATCGGCATCGGCAGCGCCGGCACCGCGAGCGATGGCGCGGTCGATGATGTCGCGACTCATGTTCGCGCCAAGGGCCTTGTCCTGAGCCAGACGCAGACGCGGGTTCGACGCCGGATCACCTCCGCCCTGACGGGCAGCGACGGTCAGTTCGCGGATCCACTTGGTGAAGATCTTGCCTTTCTTGGCATCCTGACGCTCTTTGCGGTGCTTGATGTTCGCCCACTTGGAATGACCAGCCATAACACGCTCCAAACCTTGAAACACGCACGCCCGCGCTTGATCGCTCAAACGCAGACGCTTCACTCGAATCTGTGCCCGGTATGGGCGGGGATCAGGGCGGACCGAATCGTCAGTCCGCCGAGCCCCATGTTCTACAAGGCCTACACGGCTTACTCAGCCTTCGGCGTCTCGCGCAGGCGGATGTGCAGCTCGCGCAGTGCCTTGGCATCAACCACGCCCGGTGCCTGGGTCATCACGTCCGCAGCGCTCTGGGTTTTCGGGAAGGCAATGACTTCACGAATGGACTGAGCACCGGTCATCAGCATGACCAGACGATCCAGACCGAACGCCAGGCCACCGTGGGGCGGCGCGCCGTACTTCAGTGCATCGAGCAGGAAGCCGAACTTCTCTTGCTGTTCGTCTTCGGAAATACCCAGCAGACGGAACACGGCCTGCTGCATTTCCTTGCGGTGGATACGGATCGAACCGCCGCCCAGCTCAGTGCCGTTCAGCACCATGTCGTACGCGCGGGACAGCGCGGTCGCAGGGTTGGCCTCAAGCTCTTCGGGCGAGCATTTCGGCGCGGTGAACGGGTGGTGCAGCGCAGAGAAGCTGCCGTCGTCGTTTTCTTCGAACATCGGGAAGTCGACGACCCACATCGGCGCCCACTCGCAGGTGAGCAGGTTCAAGTCGTGGCCCAGCTTGATGCGCAGGGCGCCCAATGCTTCGCTGACAATTTTGAATTTGTCGGCGCCGAAGAACACGATGTCGCCGTCCACTGCACCCACGCGATCAAGGATCACGTTGAGGTTGGCTTCAGGGATGTTCTTGACGATCGGCGACTGCAGGCCTTCGACGCCCTTGGCGCGCTCGTTGACCTTGATGTAGGCCAGACCTTTGGCGCCGTAGATACCGACGAACTTGGTGTAGTCGTCGATCTTGCTGCGCGGCATGCTTGCGCCGCCGGGAACGCGCAGCGCCGTGACACGGCACTTCGGATCGTTGGCCGGACCGCTGAACACTTTGAAATCCACGGCCTGAAGCTGATCGGCAACGTCAACCAGTTCAAGCGGGTTACGCAGGTCTGGCTTGTCAGAACCGTAGCGACGCATGGCTTCTTCGAAGGTCATGTGCGGGAAGTCAGCGAACTCCACATCCAGCACTTCCTTGAAGAGCTTGCGGACCATGGTCTCGGTGATGCCCATGATGTCGGCTTCGTTGAGGAAGCTGGTCTCGATGTCGATCTGAGTGAATTCAGGCTGACGATCGGCACGCAGGTCTTCGTCGCGGAAGCACTTGGCGATTTGGTAGTAACGGTCGAAACCGGCAACCATCAGCAGCTGTTTGAACAGCTGAGGCGATTGCGGCAGGGCAAAAAAGCTGCCTGGGTGGGTACGGCTTGGTACCAGGTAATCACGGGCGCCTTCCGGCGTGGCGCGGGTGAGGATCGGCGTCTCGACATCAAGGAAGCCGTTGCCGTCCAGGAAGCCACGGATGCTGGAAGTGATGCGCGAGCGAAGGCGCAGCTTTTCAGCCATCTCCGGACGACGCAGGTCGATGAAGCGATAACGCAGGCGGGTTTCTTCACCGACGTCGGAGTATTCGTTGAGCGGGAACGGCGGGGTTTCCGACTCGTTCAGCACTTCCAGCTCATAGCCCAGCACTTCGATCGCGCCCGACGCCATGTTCGGGTTGACGGCGCCGGCAGGACGCGCACGCACTTTACCGGTCAGTTTGACCACGTATTCGCTGCGAACGCGGTCGGCGATGGCGAAGGTGTCAGCACGATCCGGATCGAAAACCACCTGGGCCAGACCTTCACGATCGCGAATATCGAGGAAAATCACCCCCCCGTGGTCGCGACGGCGATGGACCCATCCGCAAAGGGTAATTTCCTGACCTTCCAGGCTCTCGTTCAGTTGGCCGCAATAATGGCTGCGCATCATGATCGTGTGTTCACTTCTCGTAATTCGGAATTCGATGGAGCTTTCGCCCGTCGCCGGTGCAAGGGTGCGCAAGCTTTGGCATGCAGTCCAACCTGACGGTCAATCCTGCCTCCCACAGTAAGGCGGGGGATTATATAGGGATAATCATCACTGTGCAGCCGCCCAGCCCGATACCGGGCAAGAAGATGTCGGCACACGGCGTGGATGCCGCAGTGCCGCCAGGGAATGCAAGCCCGCCGCAACGGGCCCGCTGAAATCAGGTCAGGTCGGGGACGGCGTCAGCCGCAGGCCCTCGGCACTCAAGACGTGCGCCACGCACACGACGCGGATCAGCCCGCTGAAATTCTTGACGCCGCCGTAACGCAGGTGAACCTCGCGATCGACGTAGGACAGCACGGCGTTGATGGAGCAATCGTTGAATCGTGCCATTTCGGACAGAATATTCCAGTACACCTCCTCAAGTCGCAGGCATGTGGCCAGCCCATTGAGCCTCACCGACCTGGAGTGCGGCTGGGCCAGGCTCATGTTGAAATTTTCGATAAACGGGTCGCCCCGGGCGTTCAGACACTGGGTCGGCTCCCATCCCTCTCGGGCAATATTCAGGTTCATGCAGGTCCCCCTCGTTGCGATTACGGATATGGCATCGGCACCTTCGCAATCAGTTGAAAAGAGGTGTCTATCAAGCCGTATTCCAAAGGGCGCAACCAGCAGAAGGAGCACTCTGAACCTGTAGGAGATCACCACGCTGCAGGGGTGATTTTCGAGAGTGAGCAAACGACTCAGACCCGATCCTAATCGGGGTGTTAAATATGTATTTTTCGCTGGTTTATTTCTTCCCGCTCACCCGATTGCGGACGTCAGCGTGACTCGGAAAAAGAGGGCGAGCGCGTTTCACAGGTGAGCGTTGTGAGCCAAAGGATTTCACACAGAGGGTGGATCAGGAGGGAATTGTTGCGCGCGGCGGGTGAAAGCAGTGGGGAGCGGGCACTCGTTACGTTGCCCGCACCTGTATTGCGTTGATCAGCTGTGGATGACTGAGCTTCTGATTATTGGGTTTCCAGCATCGAGCGCAGCATCCAGGCCGTTTTCTCATGCACTTGCATGCGCTGGGTCAGCAAGTCCGCCGTTGGCTCGTCGCTTACTTTGTCCAGCAACGGGAAAATGCCACGGGCCGTACGGGTGACTGCTTCCTGCCCCTGAACCAGCGAACGAATCATGTCCTCGGCAGCGGGTACGCCCTCTTCTTCCTTGATCGACGACAAGCGTGCATAGGTCGAATAGGTGCCCGGCGCCGGGAAGCCCAGTGCGCGGATACGTTCGGCGATTTGATCCACCGCCAGCGCCAGTTCGTTGTATTGCTCTTCAAACATCAGGTGCAGGGTACGAAAAGCCGGGCCAGTCACGTTCCAGTGAAAGTTATGGGTTTTCAGATACAACACGTAGGTGTCTGCCAGCAGGCGGGAAAGACCGTCCACGATGGACTTGCGATCTTCTTCGCTGATGCCGATATCGATTGCCATGTTCAGCCCTCTTCAATGATGGTTTTTTTCAAACGACTGCCGACCACTCTACCAAGACCATGGACCCTGCGCAGCCATCTGTCGGGATTAGTTCAGTCACGGGGCCGCAGTCAGGCCCGCTTCCTTTAATAGCAACGATCAGCGTAACGGTTTGTTTATCCCGGCCGCTCTGGAACGAGCCTCTTACCAGAATCGAAAAAAACCGACATACCGCCACTATCACCCGCGAACACATGCGCTAAGCACTTGATTTGAGTAGCTCTCGGCTTTGCTGTTAAATACAGACGCGCTGCCGCCAAAGTGCCGTCCGGCGGCAGTGCGTAGGCGGGACCGACACTCGTGCATCACGCCTCCCTTTTCTCCCGAAGCGTACCGAAGGTCACCCGCTATTTCCTTGTGATCCATCTTAATGTGAGTCATCAAAATGTTGAAAATAGTCCACCTGCTAACGGGCGCAGCTGCCCTGCTGCTGTCTTTCATCCCTAGCCTGCGTAGTGAAGCGCTGTCTTCTTACCTGTCCCAACCGGATGCGCTGTACCTGGCGCTCTTCGGCCTCATCAACCTGGTGCTTGCGCCAGTGATTCCTTACTGGAACAAAGGTCCACGTCATCAACTGCAAAACCTGGTCAGCGGCTTGCTCGTGCTGGCCGTCGTGCTTCAAATCCTCACGCTGGTCGTTCCACTGGAAACCATTGCCGGCCAGCCAGCCGTCCTGGTCAGCCTGCTCGCCGTCGTTATTGCCGTGGCGTTGCACCTGGCGGTCAGCTTCTACCGCTCCTCTCCTGCGCCTGCCGCACAGTCCCAGGATCTGGGCAACCGCGATACAGGCACGGTGAAGTGGTTCAACACCTCCAAAGGCTTCGGATTCATTTCCCGTGATTCGGGCGACGATATCTTCGTGCACTTTCGCGCCATTCGCGGAGAAGGCCACCGCGTTCTGGTCGAAGGCCAGCGCGTCGAGTTTTCGGTGATGAACCGCGACAAAGGCCTGCAGGCGGAAGACGTCATCGCTGCGCTCCCGCGCCGTTAACGTTGCCGCATAAAAAAACCGCGCTCACAGGCGCGGTTTTTTTTGGCTGAAATTCCTGCCCTCAGCTCTCTTTCCCTTAATAGTGAGGGGGACGCGAGTCTTCAGCGAAGCCGTCGCCCTGCCCGCCCATTTCCTCCTGACGCTTGATCAGGGCAGCGATCTGTAATTCCAGACGATCAAGGCTGCGCTGCTGGGCGACCAATACGTCGTTGAGGGCCTGAATCGTATCGTCCTGAAAGGCCAGTCGACTTTCCAGCTCCATGACACGGGATTCGAGATCCATGGTCAGTCCTCCTTAAAGGTGAATGCTTCGGTCAATCCGGACTTCAGCTGCGAGGTGATCCGGGCAACCTCATCCGGCGAATAAGGCTTGGCGGGATGCTTTCCCCACACCGGCGCAGGCCAGGCCGCGTCGCCGACCCGGCGAACAATGACATGCATATGCAGCTGACTGACCACATTACCCAGCGCAGCGACGTTCATCTTGTCGGCGTGAAACGTACGATCAAGTACGGCCGAGATGTAGGTGGTTTCTTTCCACAACTGCGCCTGCTCCGCTTCGGACAGTTGGAACACTTCACTGATGTCCGGACGCTTCGGCACCAGAATGAACCATGGGTAATTGGAATCATTGGACAGCAGCAGCGTGCACAGCGGGAAGTCGCCGATCGGTAGTGTGTCTTGCAGCAAGCGCGGATCTAGAACAAACACGTAAATACTCCTGATCGCGGATTAGATAGGCTGAGCCGATTGACTGGCCCGATAAAGAAGTCGTGGGTAGCGGGAAGGATACTCGCGAATTCCGGACGATTCATCCGGCACTGTGATTCTGGGCATTTTGCGGATCTGGTGTTGATCGGTAGGCACTACACGTCCGCCTCGCACCAGAAACGCGCGAAAAATACCGCCACGCACTTTCATGAAGCGGGCAGCCGCCGCCCCAGGCCTGGCAGAACCAGGCAACGGACTTCGGGTGCACCCAGTTAATCCGGGCCTCACGGACGATATTCCTGGGTGCCGCTGCAGTCATGATTCCTAGGATGGCAGCGAAACCGAATCGGAAGAACCAAACGCAGGCAATTTTGCGGCGTGACGCACCAAAACGACTCAGATGATGCCCGAATATGTGACAGCTATCCGCGATTTACCCACTGCCAAGGGGTAACAGGTAACGTTAGTGACATTTCATCGCGCTAGTCTCAAGAAAATTCGGGTTGCAAAGCAGGCTATCAAAAATATTTTTATCGTTTTGATTCAGTAGCTTGGAGTCGACATCGAATGTTTTTACAACGCTTCCGACATTTTTTTCATATTCGTCGAAATTTTGTGCACGGTTGTTGCTTTGTCACACACAGGCTTGAAGACGAGCGTGTCGAGATACAGGCCGGGACCGAAGGGATGCAACGGCGTTTGACAAGGTAGCTGGAGCGTCTGGATTCAATGAAGGTGTGAATGAATCCAGCGTTCAAAGTAACCCGGTAGTTGCACGGTTTAACGAATCAGGAGCTGTTCAGTAGCGACATGGACAGAGCTGGCGGCGACAAGGCCGTAAAGAAATTGAAAGGATAGGTTCGTAACTATCGCCATTAATGTCAGCGTGCTATAAATTTCGCCGACACCAAAAAGAAAGAAGCCGGCCAGATAAAAAAACAGGTGGACGGCAGTACTCTTCTTAAAAACCAAAGGAGCAAAGTCACGATGAGAGTGATGAAGTGGAGCGCAATCGCACTGGCAGTTACTGCAGCCAGCACCCAATTGGCATCGGCTGCGGCATTCGTAAGCGATCAGTCCGAAGCAACTGGTTTTGTAGAGGGGAGCAAGCTCGACGTCAAGGCTCGTAACTACTACTACAATCGCGACAAAAAGAATGGCGCGGTGGACGACAAAGACTGGACTCAAGGTTTCTGGGCTAACTACAGCTCCGGTTACACCCAAGGCCTGATTGGTGTCGGTGTTGACGCGTTTGGCTATGCCGGCTTCAAGCTTGATGGTTCGGACAAGTATTCGGGTTCGGGCAACCTGGTGACCGATAGCCAGGGTAAAAACGAAGACAGCTTCGGCAAGGCCGGTGGCGCTGTTAAATTCCGTGTTTCCAAGACTGAACTGAAAATCGGTGACATGCAGCCGCAGAACCCGGTTTTCGCAGTCGGCGGTTCCCGCCTGCTGCCACAAACAGCAACTGGCGTGACTTTGCAGAGCAGCGAGATCAAAGGTCTCGACGTAGAAGCAGGTCGCTTCACTTCGGGCACCAGCCAGGATGAGACCAATCGCAACGGCGATATCTGGGCTACCTACGCTGGCGTGACTTCCAAGTCCGCTACCTACGGCGGCGGCAAGTACTCGATCACCGACAACCTGGGTGTTGGTTTCTACTACAACAAACTGGAAGACGTGTGGAACCAGTACTACGGCAACGTGAACTACGCACTGCCGTTGACTGACGACCAGGCGCTGGCGTTTGACTTCAACTATTACAACACCCAGGACACCGGCAGCAAGAAAGCAGGCGACATCAACAACAACGCTTTCTCCCTGTCTGCAGCCTACTCGTTCCTGGCCGCTCATACCCTGACCCTGGCATTCCAGAAAGTTAACGGTGATACACCGTTCGACTACATCGGTATCGGCGACAACAACCGCGGTGGCGACTCGATCTTCCTGGCGAACTCGATTCAATACTCCGACTTCAACGCCCCGGGTGAGAAGTCCTGGCAAGCCCGCTACGACCTGAACATGGCCACCTACGGTGTTCCAGGCCTGAGCTTCATGGCTCGCTACGTGACCGGTACTGACATCGACGGGACGCACACTCCATCGAACAGCACCTACACCGGCCTGTACGGTTCTGATGGCAGCCACCACGAGACCAACGTCGAGGCCAAGTACGTTGTTCAAACTGGCCCAGCCAAAGACCTGTCGTTCCGCATCCGTCAAGCATTCCACCGTGCCAACACGGACGAGGGCGAAGGCGATGTCAACGAGTTCCGTCTGATCGTCGACTACCCGATTTCGGTCTTGTAATCGCACTGTCTGACACTCGCTGTAGAAAAGCCCGGCCCTCGCGCCGGGCTTTTTCATGGGCGCGCGGTTGACAATCCCTCCTCCTGCGGCGCCCGCCCGGCCTGTACTCAGCGATACCACCACCGTACAATGCCGGGTCATTTCCCAGTCACCGCAACCGACAACGGCCGACCATGCGTACCAGTCAATATTTGCTCGCCACACAGAAAGAAACGCCATCCGATGCGGTCGTGATCAGCCATCAGCTGATGCTTCGTGCCGGCATGATCCGCAAACTTGCCTCCGGTCTCTATACCTGGCTCCCCATGGGCCTGCGGGTACTGCGCAAGGTCGAAGCGGTGGTTCGCGAAGAGATGAACGCAGCGGGCGCGCTGGAAGTGTTGATGCCGGGTATTCAGCCGGCAGAGCTCTGGCAGGAGTCGGGCCGCTGGGAACAGTACGGCCCTGAGCTGTTGCGCTTGAAAGACCGTCACGATCGTGATTTCTGCGCGGGCCCGACCCACGAAGAGGTCATCACCGATCTGGCCCGCAACGAACTCAACAGCTATAAACAGCTGCCCATCAACATGTATCAGATCCAGACCAAATTCCGTGACGAAATCCGCCCGCGCTTCGGTTTGATGCGCGGCCGCGAGTTCATCATGAAGGACGCCTATTCCTTCCATGCGACCCAGGATTCCCTTCAGGAAACCTACGACCGCATGCATCAGGCGTACTGCAACGTGTTCACTCGTCTGGGCCTGAACTTCCGCCCGGTCGTGGCCGACAACGGCTCTATTGGCGGCGCGGGCTCCCATGAGTTCCACGTGCTGGCCGAGTCCGGCGAAGACGACATCGTGTTCAGCGACACCTCCGATTACGCCACGAACATCGAAAAGGCTGAAGCCATTCCGCGCGAGACCAGCCGCCCTGCGCCGACTGAAGAGCTGCGCCTTGTCGACACCCCTGACGCCAAGACCATCGCGGCCCTGGTCGAGCAGTTCAATCTGCCGATCGAGAAGACCGTCAAGACGCTGGTTGTGCATGCCGCTGAAGAAGGCAAGCTGATTGCGCTGATTATCCGTGGCGATCACGAGCTCAACGAAATCAAGGCGTCGAATCTGGAGCAAGTCGCCAGCCCGCTGGTCATGGCTTCCGAAGCCGAACTGCGCGATGCCATTGGCGCCGGCGCGGGTTCCCTCGGCCCGCTGAATCTGCCGCTGCCGTGCATCATCGACCGCTCGGTTGAGCTGATGAGCGACTTCGGGATTGGCGCGAACATCGACGACAAGCACTACTTCGGCGTCAACTGGGAGCGGGACCTGCCGGTTCCCACCGTCGCTGACCTGCGTAACGTCGTCGCCGGCGACCCGAGCCCGGATGGTCAGGGCAACGTGATCATCAAGCGCGGCATCGAAGTCGGGCACATCTTCCAGCTGGGCACCAAGTACAGCGACGCGATGAAGTGCCAGGTGCTGGGCGAGAACGGCAAGCCGGTCACACTGACCATGGGCTGCTACGGGATTGGTGTGTCGCGCGTTGTGGCTGCCGCGATCGAGCAGAACAACGACGCAAACGGCATCATCTGGAGCGACGCGCTCGCGCCTTTCCAGATCGCCCTCGTGCCGCTGCGCTACGAAACCGATGCGGTCAAAGAGGCAACCGACAAGCTGTACGCCGAACTGACGGCTGCCGGCTTCGAAGTGTTGCTGGATGACCGCGACAAGAAGACCAGCCCGGGGATCAAGTTCGCTGACATGGAACTGATCGGCATTCCGCATCGCATCGTGGTCAGTGACCGTGGTCTTGCCGAGGGTAACCTCGAATACAAGAGCCGCACCGAAGCCGAAGCGCAGGCCCTGCCTGTCGCCGATGTGTTGTCTTTCATCAAGGACCGGATCAAGCGCTGACCGGATTGCGCGCCTGCGATTGTGCAGACGCGCTTTCATCCGCCACGCCTCTGCTATGCGCCTTACCTGCACCTAGAGATCTCATGTTCAAGCGAAATCCCTCACGTCTCGCAGGCGCTGTGTTGTGCACCAGCCTGTTTCTCGGCGGCTGTGCCAATCATCTGTCTCAACGCAGCGAGCATGAAGAACGTGTCGAGCGCAAATTGCTCGACCACAGTTTTCAGGTCGACCTTGGCGAACCCAAGACGCTGGAATTGCCCCAGCGCCGGATACGCATCCACGAGCTGAAAACCTTCGACATCACCGAATTCGAAGTCACCCGGCACTACGACCGGTACACGCCATATCAGCCGTGGCGGGAAGTCTATGAAATCCCGCTGGGCGCGGTGGCCATCGTCGCGGGCATCGGCGCCAATGTGGTCAACGTACTGACGTTTGGCAGTCTGCCCGACAGCGTCACCAAGGACTGGCTCACTTACGGCGTCGCGGGGGTCAACCCGTTCATGAACGCACCCTCCCATGGTCGCGCTCAACAGAACCTGGCCGGTATCGACGAAGTACAGCGCGATCACCGCGTCGAGCATTCGAGTCTGCCGTGGAGTGAAGCGCCGGTTGAAGTCACCGCGGGCAAAGAGACCCACGAGTTGAATACGGACCGTAACGGCGTGCTGCGCGTGAATCTGCTGGACAGCCCGTTCGCCGAGCAGAACCTCAGCTATGTCACGCAACTGAACATCAAAGTGCAGGATGAGCAAAGCAACGTTCAGGCAACTGCCACGTTGCCACTAAGCAAATCACTGCGCGGCAAGCTGATTGAAGCCCACGACCTGATCTACGACGATCTGGAAGATGACGAAGTCAGCCAGTGGGTGCATCGCGTCAAGCGCCTGTCCGAGCTGGGACTGGAAGAGGAAGCCAGTGAGCTGGAACAGTCATTGATCGAGCTGACCCGCAACGATCCGCAGTTGCAGCACGAATTCCTTAGATCACTGGCGAAAGACGCCGGTCGACTGGTCGCGGTGCCGCCGGGCAGTGAATAGCCTGGCCTGAACCAGCCTCAGCTGAACAACTCGAGCTGCTCATGGGCAGCCCGAAGGTCATGCAGGCGCACGCCGATTCCCAGCAATCGCACCGGCTTGCCGCCCCGTGCGAACGCCTGGGTCAGCAGTTGCTCATAACTGCTCAAGTCCCGCCCTGCCCCCGCCTGTTCCAGCGTTGTCTGGGTGAAGTCATGAAACTTGACCTTTACGAACGGTTTGCCAGGGCGGTAAAGGGTGTCGATCCGCGCGATGCGGTCGTTCAACGTTTCCAGCAATGCTGGCAGCATCAGCAGGCAACTGGCGAGGTCCGGCAGATCAGTGTCATAGGTATTTTCGACACTGACCGACTGGCGGCGATTGTCGTTCTGCACGGGCCGTTCATCCACACCATGGGCCAGATTCCACAGCCGCTCGCCGAATGAGCCGAATTCCCGCACCAGCGAAAGCTTGCTCCAGCCGCGCAAATCGGCGCAGGTGATGATGCCGAGGCGGCCCAGCTTGTCGGCCGTTACTTTGCCAACGCCGTGTAATTTGGACACCGGCAGTTCGGAGACAAAGTCTTCCACCTGATCCGGGGTAATGACAAACAACCCGTTGGGCTTTTTCCAGTCGCTGGCGATCTTGGCCAGAAACTTGTTCGGAGCGACGCCGGCGGAAACGGTGATGTGCAACTGATTGGAAACCCGCCGCCGAATGTCTTGGGCGATTCGCGTCGCGCTGCCGGAAAAGTGCTCGCATTCCGTGACATCCAGATAAGCCTCATCCAGCGACAGCGGCTCGATCAGATCGGTGTAGTCACGGAAGATGGTCTGGATCTCTTTCGATGCTTCTTTATAGGCATCCATTCTCGGTTTGACGATGGTGAGATCCGGGCACAGCGTCAGCGCATGCCGGGATGACATCGCGGAGCGGATGCCGTAGGCCCGAGCTTCGTAGTTGCAGGTCGCAATGACACCCCGCCGTTCAGCCGACCCGCCGACTGCCAACGGCTTGCCGGCCAGACGCGGGTCGTCGCGCATCTCAATAGCGGCGTAGAAGCAATCACAGTCGATATGGATGATTTTGCGCTGCGGCATCACATAGGGTCGTAGGAAAACGGTCGTGCAGTATCTCATTCAAGCGACTTTCTGACACTGAATAAGCCTGGTCCCCTACGGCAATGCCACTCCACGAAACCGCCCCTGAAAGTCCCGAAAGCGAGACGCGCCATGGCTCTCCGCGACACGTTCACGCTAACCGATTGAAGAAAAAGCCTTTTTTTCTGCCGATTGCTTGACAGCCCGGCGATCCTCTGTAGAATGCCGCCACACAGACGCGGGATGGAGCAGTCTGGTAGCTCGTCGGGCTCATAACCCGAAGGTCGTCGGTTCAAATCCGGCTCCCGCAACCAAACATCAAAAAAGGCTACTCGAAAGAGTGGCCTTTTTTGTGGCTGTCATTTGGGGACGCGCGATCCCGCCACCCTCTCCTCCCAGCGCTTCATATAAACGAAACAAGGCCTGTGGATGATGGCGACCTGCTGTCAGGCGCGGATTGCGATAAAAGCCTTGTCCAACCGCCACTTAGGCGCCCCAACGCTCCCGATGCGGTTATTTTGTCGATCCCTGGCATTAAAGGTTGACACTTCGTCGTTCGACTGTAGAATGCCGCCACACAGACGCGGGATGGAGCAGTCTGGTAGCTCGTCGGGCTCATAACCCGAAGGTCGTCGGTTCAAATCCGGCTCCCGCAACCAACATCTAAAAAGGCTACTCGAAAGAGTGGCCTTTTTTTTGCCTCGCTGAAAGCGCTCGAACAGCGGGCCGGAATCCTTGTCACATCCCATTACCGGGGTGCGTTCATCCGAGAGGTCTTGTTACTGTATGTTGCCGGGAGCGATAGTTTTGATCTCCCCTGCCGATACGCTGGCCAGCGACTGAACCTAGACTGAACGGTCACCGATACGTATCCGTGGTATTCGCCCGTTAGACGTTCAAGCGCTAACATCCTGAATTATTTTTTGCGTAGGGATTGGTAACTTGGCTGTATACCTCCATCCTGTCGCGCACGATCCAAGGAGTGATTGATGCGCGCCAACCCGTCCGACACAAACGAAGCAGTGACGGAGCATCCTCCGGCTCCCCCGAAACGACTGCGTCTACGCGAACTTGTGAGCAAGTACCGTCAACCCATTGGGTTAGGCGTCACCATCCTGCTGTTCGCCATCGCCCTGATCGCCTGTCGGCACATGCTGACCGAGCTGGACATCTACGCTCTGCAGGATTCGCTGCTCAGTGTGCCGCTGCCTTCTCTGGCCGGCGCAGTGCTGGCGACTGCCATCGGGTTCGTGATTCTGCTGGGCTACGAATGGTCCGCCAGCCGCTACGCCAATGTCGATCTGCCGCCGAAGTCGCTGATCATGGGCGGGTTTTGCGCGTTCGCCATTGGCAACGCCGTAGGCCTGTCGATGTTGTCCGGCGGCTCGGTTCGTTACCGCCTTTACTCGCGCTTGGGACTGGGTGCGGGCGAAGTTGCCCACATGACCCTGTTTGCCAGCCTGTCCTTGGGTTGCGCACTTCCCCCGCTGGCTGCCCTCGCGACCTTGAGCGACCTGCCCGCCGCTTCGCTGGCGCTGCATGTATCAGTGCCGGTACTGGCAACCGTTGCAGTCTCCGTGCTCGCGTTCAGTCTGATTCTGGGTTATGCCATCTATCGCCGACGCCTGCCGGAACAGACGATCCCGCATAACCTGCTGGTCCGCGCCGGACGCCGCACCCTGCGTCTGCCTGGCGTACGCCTGACCCTGATGCAGTTGGTGATCACTGCGCTGGACGTCGCCGCCGCTGCTGCCGTCCTCTATCTGTTGCTGCCCTCCGCCCCGCCCTTCGGCGCATTTCTGCTGGTTTACCTGCTGGCCCTGGCCGCAGGTGTCCTCAGCCACGTGCCCGGTGGCGTCGGCGTCTTTGAAGCCATTCTGCTCGCCGCCTTTGCCGACGAGCTGGGCGCCGCACCGCTGGCCGCCGCGCTGCTGCTGTACCGCCTGATCTACGTGGTGATGCCGCTGCTGATCGCTTGTCTGGTACTGCTTTACAGCGAGGCCAAGCGACTGTTGTTTGCGCAACAAGCCATGCGCGTTGCGTCCGGCCTTGGCGCTCCGATTCTGGCGTTGCTGGTATTTCTCTCCGGCGTGGTGCTGCTGTTTTCCGGCTCGACGCCCGAGATCGACACCCGCCTGGAGAGCCTCGGCTTCCTCATTCCCCATCGACTGATCGACGCCTCTCACTTCGGCGCCAGCCTGATCGGCGTGCTCTGCCTGTTGCTCGCGCAGGGCCTGCGTCGTCGCCTGTCGGCGGCGTGGATGCTGACCACGATTCTGCTGTTTGTGGGCTCCATTCTGTCGATCCTCAAGGGTTTCGACTGGGAAGAAGCGAGTCTGCTGCTGCTTACCGCGTGCCTGCTGACCATCTTCCGGCGCTCGTTCTACCGTCCGAGTCGCTTGCTGGAGCTGCCGTTTTCACCGCTGTATCTGGTCGCCAGTGTCTGCGTGCTGGGTGCTTCGGTCTGGCTGCTGCTGTTCGCCTACCAAGACGTGCCCTACAGCCACCAGCTGTGGTGGCAGTTCACACTGGACGCCGATGCCCCGCGCGGTTTGCGCTCGGCGCTGGGCAGCGCGGTGCTGCTGCTGATCGTCTCGCTGACCTGGCTGCTGCGTACCGCGCGGCCTGTGATCAACCTGCCCGACGAGGCACAGCTGGCCAAAGCCGCGGAGATCATCAAAGCATCCAGCCAGCCCGATGGCGGTTTGGTGCTGACCGGCGACAAGGCCGTGCTGATGCACCCTGACGGCAATGCGTTCCTGATGTACGCCCATCGCGGCCGCAGCCTGGTTGCGCTGTACGATCCGATCGGCCCGACCCAGCAGCGGGCCGAGCTGATCTGGCAGTTCCGCGATCTGTGTGACGTTCACCATGCCCGCCCGGTGTTCTATCAGGTGCGTGCGGAGAACCTGCCGTTCTACATGGACATCGGCCTGACTGCGATCAAGCTGGGCGAAGAGGCCCGAGTCGATCTGCACAAGTTCGACATCGAAGCCAAGGGCAAGGAAATGAAGGACCTGCGCTACACCTGGAATCGGGGTGGGCGCGACGGTCTGTCGCTGGAAATCTACGAAGTGGGTCAAGCGCCCATGGACGAGCTCAAAGTGATTTCCGATGCGTGGCTGATGGGCAAGAACGTGCGCGAGAAAGGCTTCTCCCTCGGGCGCTTCAGCCTGGATTACCTCAAGCATTTCCGCATCGCCATCGTGCACTTCCAGGGCAAGCCGGTCGCGTTCTCCAATTTGCTGGAGACCTCGCGCAATGATCTGGCGAGCCTGGACCTCATGCGCTCGCACCCGGAAGCGCCGAAGCTGACCATGGAATTCATGATGGTCGGGCTGATCCTGCATTACAAAAAAGAAGGTTACGCCCGCTTCAGCCTCGGCATGGTCCCGTTGTCCGGGCTGCAACCGCGACGTGGCGCGCCCTTGACCCAACGTCTGGGCTCGATGGTGTTCAGCCGTGGCGAGCAGCTCTACAACTTCCAGGGGCTGCGCCGTTTCAAAGACAAATTCCAGCCTGACTGGGAACCTCGTTACATGGCCGTGCCCGCAGGACTTGATCCGCTCGTGGCACTGGCAGATACCGCCGCCCTGATTGCGGGCGGCCTGACTGGATTGGTGAAACGCTGATGATTCAACGCTACTGGCGCTTTTTGCTCGCAGCCCTGGTAATTCTGGTGGTGGCATTGGGTTTCTGGCTGTGGAACCGCCCCGCCGCGCAACCGACGCTTGAACACATCACCCTGGATGACGGCTCTGCGCTGATCCGTGTGGTGCCTTCGACCAAGGTGAAAACCCAAGTCGCGCTCGCCGTTACCACTGAAGAATCATTGACCGAGAAACAACTGCTCGCCCTGAGCTACGACGCTTCGGCCCGGGTCGTACAAGTGTCGCTGCCGAAGGACGATTGTCAGCTTCAGGCGAAGACCTTCAATGCCGCGCTGCAGAAGCTCGACGGCGCGCCTGATCTGGTTGCCGGTGTCGGTGCGGGTGCATCCCTGGCGTGGCGCTGGCTGGCCGGTCAGGACAACGACAATGCCCGGGCCATCTCGGTTGGCTTCGTCCGCGATCAGCCGGGTTGCACTGACCCTGTGCCGAAGGCCGCCGCCCACGGCAAGTGGACGGTCGCCTGGAACGACGGCCCCGACGACGAAAGCGCCACTCTGGTCCGTGACGCACCCAATACCGAAACCAGCATCAGCGACTACGACATCAAGTACCCGCAGGTGCTGAACAACGAAGTGCGCCGTCGCCTGATTGGGGGTGACGACAACGGTGGCCTGAACATTCCGGTGGTCGAGGTGCCGTCTTCCCAGACCTCTGACACGGTGACGCTGTTTCTGTCCGGCGACGGTGGCTGGCGCGACCTGGACAAGGACGTGGCGGGCGACATGGCGAAAATGGGTGGCTACCCGGTCGTCGGCATCGACACCCTTCGTTACTACTGGGAGCACAAATCGCCAGAGCAGACCGCCGCTGATCTGAGCGAGCTGATGGCCCATTACCGGCAGAAATGGGGCGCCAAGCATTTCGTGCTGGCGGGCTATTCCTTCGGCGCCGACGTGTTGCCAGCGATATACAACCGCTTGCCGGAAGAAGACAAGGCGCGGGTCGACGGCATCATCCTGCTGGCCTTCGCCCGCACCGGCAGCTTCGAGATTGCAGTCGAAGGCTGGTTGGGCGCAGCCGGTAAGGAAGCGGCGACAGGCCCTGAAATGGCCAAGCTGCCCGGCGACAAGGTGTTGTGCGTCTACGGCATCGAAGAGAAGGATGAAAGCGGCTGTACGGAAACCACAGCACCTGGCGAGAAGATGCAACTGCCAGGGGGCCATCACTTCGACGAAGACTACCCGGCCCTGGCCAAGCGCCTGAGTGCGGTGATCGACAAGTGGAAGGGCAAAGAACCCGCCGCGGAGTAATCGCCCGCCCATAAAAAATCCCCGCTCTCTTGCGATTGCGGGGATTTTTTTGTTTCAGCTACTTGTTGACGTGAGGCCGACCTCTTTAGGACCGGCTTCAGCCGGGAAGAGGCCAGTGCATACGCCATCAATCTCACGGCGTGACACCCGGCACACTCCCGGTTAAACCCCGCCGAAGCGGAGCTGCTTACATCTCCACCTGCGTGCCCAACTCGATCACTCGGTTGAACGGCAGTTTGAAGAAACGCAAATTGCCGTTGGCGTTTTTCAACATGAACGAGAACAAACCTTCGCGCCAGCGGGCCATGCCCACCAGTTTCGACGAGACCACGGTTTCGCGGCTGAGGAAGTAGGTCGTGCGCATCGGGCTGAAGTCCAGCTCCTTCAGGTGACACAGGCTTAGCGCTGCCGGCACGTCCGGCTCGTCAATGAAGCCAAAATGCAGAATCACGCGATAGAAGCCCTCGCCAAACGCCTCGACCTCGAAGCGCTGGGCCGTCGGCACGCGCGGGGTGTCTTCGTACACGACGGTCAGCAGCACCACTTGCTCATGGAGCACCTGGTTGTGCAGCAGGTTATGCAACAGCGCATGGGGAACGGCGTCCGCACGGGCCGTGAGAAACACGGCCGTGCCCTGAACGCGATGGGGCGGCTGCACGCGAATACTGCTGATGAAGATCGGCAGCGGCAGACCGCCCTCGTCGATGCGATCTACCAACAGCTGCTTGCCGCGCTTCCAGGTGGTCATCAGGATAAACAGCGCGATACCCGCCAGGAACGGGAACGCCCCGCCCTGAATGACTTTTGGCACGTTGGCCGCGAAGAACATACCGTCCACGAACAGGCATCCGACCAAAATCGGCACCGCGATCAGCGGCGGCCATTTCCAGGCCAGCAGCATGACCGACGCCACCAGAATCGTTGTGCAGAGCATCGTGCCGGTCACCGCCACGCCGTAGGCCGAGGCCAGCGCGCCGGAGGATTCGAATCCCAGCACCAGCAGGATGACCCCGACCATCAGCGCCCAGTTCACCGCACCGATGTAGATCTGCCCCTGGGCGTCGCTCGAGGTGTGCTGGATGTACATGCGAGGGATGTAGCCGAGCTGAATCGCCTGCAGCGTCATTGAGAACGCCCCGGAAATCACCGCCTGCGAAGCAATAATGGTCGCCAGTGTCGACAGGGCAATCAAAGGCAACAGGGCCCAACTCGGCGCCAGCAGGTAGAACGGGTTGCGTACCGCTTCAGGGTCTTGAATCACCAGGGCCCCCTGACCGAAGTAGTTCAGCACCAGTGCCGGCAGGACCAGCGCGAACCACGCACGGGAGATCGGCTTGCGACCGAAGTGACCCATGTCCGCATACAGCGCCTCGGCACCGGTCAGTGCGAGCACCACAGCGCCCAACACCGAAACGCCAATGCCGGGATGGTCAATAAAGAAGCGAACCGCCCACACCGGGTTGACGGCATGCAGCA
This sequence comes from Pseudomonas sp. HP_12, assembly GCF_055283955.1. Lineage (NCBI taxonomy): Bacteria > Pseudomonadati > Pseudomonadota > Gammaproteobacteria > Pseudomonadales > Pseudomonadaceae > Pseudomonas > Pseudomonas sp. HP_12. The sequence continues at coordinate 43,191 of NZ_JBTOQG010000010.1, read as the reverse complement.
CTTCCGGCTGTTGCAGGATGCCGTGAACGCCAAGCACGCCGAGCGTCACGAACCACAGCACCATGATCGGGCCGAACATCACGCCGATGCGCGCAGTGCCGTGACGCTGAATCAGAAACAGCGCCACCAGCACGACCAGCGCGATCGGCACCACCCAGCGCTCAAGTCCGTCAAAAGCCAGCTCCATGCCCTCAACGGCCGACAGCACCGAGATCGCCGGGGTGATCATGCTATCGCCGTAAAACAGCGCCGCGCCGAACAGCCCGCAGACGATCATGCTCGCCTGCAGCTTCGGGTACTTGGCCGACGCCCTGCGCGCCAACGCCATCAGCGCCATGATGCCGCCCTCGCCGTCGTTATCGGCGCGCAGTACCAAGGCCATGTACTTGAAGGAGACCACCCAGATCAGTGACCAGAAGATCAGCGACAGAATGCCCAGCACGGCATCGTGGCCGGCCTGCACGCCATAGCCGCCGACGAAGACCTCTTTAATGGTGTAAAGCGGGCTGGTACCGATGTCGCCGTAGGCTACACCCACCGCGCCCACCAGCAGACTCAACGGTTTCGCCGAAGAATGCCCGACCTCTGCCTGACTCGTTGCGTGACCCATTTACCACTCCTGAAACCATGACTCGAGCACCGCGATCCGGCGTTGTCGGATTGACCCACGCCGCACCGGTAAATTCCGATGCGCCCGGCCCACTTGGGGTGCCGGGCGTAACGCCGCGAAGCATAGCGCAGCACTCGTCGTAATTCTCTGTATAACACTGGTCAATCGTTCGATGCGCCGCTAGAATTGCGCACTTTTTGATCAGAGGCGCCCCAAGCGCCCAGTCAATGCTTCGGCCAAACGCCGGGCATCCTACGCCGAGGTTAGTCAATGTCCACCGTCACCACGTCTGCCGCCCCCAAGGTCGGCTTTGTCAGCCTCGGTTGCCCGAAGGCTCTGGTCGATTCCGAGCGCATCCTGACCCAGCTGCGCATGGAAGGCTATCAGGTCGTGCCGACCTACCAAGACGCTGACGTGGTCGTGGTCAACACCTGCGGTTTCATCGACAGCGCCAAGGCCGAGTCCCTCGAGACCATTGGCGAGGCGCTGGCCGAGAACGGCAAAGTGATCGTCACCGGTTGCATGGGCGTGGATGAAAGCGTGATTCGCAGCGTGCACCCGAGCGTGCTGGCCGTCACCGGTCCGCAGCAGTACGAGCAAGTGGTCAATGCCGTCCACGACGCCGCCCCGCCGAAGCTCGATCACAACCCGCTGATCGATCTGGTGCCGCCGCAAGGTGTCAAGCTGACCCCACGCCATTACGCGTACCTGAAGATTTCCGAAGGCTGCAATCACAGCTGCAGCTTCTGCATCATCCCGTCCATGCGCGGCAAGCTGGTCAGCCGCCCGATTGGCGATGTGCTCGACGAAGCCCAGCGTCTGGTCAAAGCCGGTGTGAAAGAGCTGCTGGTGATCTCCCAGGACACCAGCGCCTACGGCGTCGACATCAAGTACCGCACCGGTTTCTGGAACGGCCAGCCGGTCCGCACGCGCATGACCGAGCTGTGCCAGGCCCTGAGCTCGTTGGGTGTATGGGTACGCCTGCACTACGTTTACCCGTACCCGCACGTCGACGAGATCATTCCGTTGATGGCGGCGGGCAAGATCCTGCCGTACCTGGACATCCCGTTCCAGCACGCCAGCCCGAAGATTCTCAAGCTGATGAAACGCCCGGCCTTCGAAGACAAGACCCTGGCGCGCATCAAGAACTGGCGCGAACAGTGCCCGGACCTGATCATCCGTTCGACCTTCATCGTCGGCTTCCCGGGTGAGACCGAAGAAGACTTCCAGTACCTGCTGGACTGGCTGACTGAAGCACAGCTCGATCGCGTCGGCTGCTTCCAGTACTCCCCTGTCGAGGGCGCGCCGGCGAACCTGCTGGATGCACCGATTGTTCCGGACGACATCAAGCAGGATCGCTGGGATCGCTTCATGGCGCACCAGCAAGCCATCAGCGCCGCACGCCTGCAGATGAAAATCGGCAAGGAAATCGAAGTGCTGATCGACGAAGTGGACGAGCAGGGTTTCGTCGGTCGTTCCTTCTTCGACGCGCCGGAAATCGACGGTAACGTCTTCGTGGAAAGCGACCGTGACTTCAAGCCAGGCGACAAGGTCATGTGCCGCGTAGTGGATGCCGATGAGTACGACCTGTGGGCTGAGCCAATCTAACGCTCAATCCTTGGCTCGCACGCCGCTTCACCTCCAATAACCCTGCCCGTAAAACGGCGGGGTTTGTTTTTTCTGGCTATCGTCCCCACATCAGGATCACCACCCAGGGAGCAGCGGCCACATGACCCGGCACTCGGTCATTTATCTGCCCAGGCAGCACGATTTCGCCGAACTCACCCGGGTCTGGGAAGCCTCCGTGCGCGCGACCCATGACTTTCTCTCCGAGAACTACATCACGCTGCTCCGGCATCTGCTGGAAAGCCAGTACCTGGGTGCCGTAAACCTATTCTGCACCCGCGACTCGCACCTGCGCATCACCGGTTTCGCCGGCACCACCCCGGGCAAACTCGAAATGCTGTTCATTGCCCCCGACCACCGTGGCACGGGCCTGGGCAAGCAACTGCTGGACTACGCGATGGAGCACTTCCACATCACCGAGCTGGACGTGAACGAACAAAATGCTCAGGCGCGGGGGTTTTACGAACGGCAGGGGTTTGAAGTGGTGGGCCGGACCGAGCTGGACGGGCTCGGCCGACCGCATCCGATATTGCGGATGCGGCTCAAGGTCATCTGAAGCAACCCTGCATCAGCGCTTCAGACTTTCCAGCAGCACCTTGTTGAACTGCTGAGGGTCCTGAATCTGCGGCGCATGGCCCAACCCAGCGAACTCCACCAGTGTCGCCTGGGGAATGCGCTTGGCCGCGGCCTTGCCCAGCTCCGGGTAATCGCCCAGCGTCTTGCGCAACTCCTCGGGCGCCGCGTCCTTGGCGATGGCAGTGTTGTCCTTCTGCCCGATCAACAACACCGTCGGCATTTTCAATTTCTCGAAGTCGTAGAACACCGGCTGATTGAAGATCATCCCGTAGGTCTGCGCTGACGCCCGCGCCACCTCCTCCTTGCCTTTGCCGTTGAACATCCCGGCCTGCATGTCGACCCAATGGTCGAACTCGGGCCGCCATTCATTGGCGTAATAGGTCGACTGCTGATACTTGCGAATGCTCTCGGCGCTGGTCTTCAGCTCACGGGCGTACCAGTCATCAAAGCTGCGATCCGGGACACCTTTGGCTTTCCAGTCCTCCAGACCGATAGGGTTGACCAGCAGCAGCTGATCCACCTGCTCGGGGTACATCAGCGCAAAGCGGGTCGCCAGCATGCCGCCCATTGAATGCCCGACCACGGTGACGTGATCGATGCCCAGTTGGGTCAGCAGCGCTTTGGTGTTCTGCGCCAGCTGCTCAAACGAGTACTTATAATCCGCCGGCTTGCTGGAGCGGCAGAAACCGATCTGATCCGGCGCGACCACACGATAGCCCGCGCCCGTCAGCGCCTTGATGGTCCCTTCCCACGTGGCGCCGCAAAAATTCTTGCCGTGCAGCAGCACCACGCTGCGACCATTGGCAGTGCCGGTTGGCTTGATGTCCATGTAACCCATCTGCACGGGCGCACCCTGGGATTCAAAGCTGAAGTTCTGCGCCGGAAACGGATACTGAAATCCTTCCAGCTGTGGGCCGTAAGACGGTGGTTGCGCAGCGAGCAGCGGCAGGCTGACAGTCATCAGCAGTGCGGGTAGCCATTTGGTCATGAATTCGCTCCAGACGATGTAGGAATAGAGAGCAGACCTGCATCGCTCCCGGAAAAATCCATCGAGTGGAGGCTTATTCGCCAGGCAATTTCAATGTGGCCGCGATTAACGGTGCCTGCGCGGGTACAATAGGCGCCTTTCCATTTTGTTACGGCTTTTCTCATGACTGACCCCATTCGCCTCTCCAAACGCCTTATCGAGCTGGTCGGCTGCTCCCGCCGCGAAGCCGAGTTGTTCATCGAAGGTGGCTGGGTCACGGTGGACGGCGTTGTCGTCGACGAGCCGCAGTTCAAGGTCGAAAACCAGACCGTGGTGCTGAACGCGGAAGCAAAAGCCGACACGCCTGAATCCGTTACCCTTTTGTTTAACGCCCCTGCAGGCATGGCCCCTGAAAGTGCCTTGGCGTTGATCACACCCGCTACGTTGTCCGCCGACCACAGCATCGGTCGACGTCCCCTCAAGGGCCACTTTCTGCGCCTGGAAGCGATTTCCACGCTGCAAGCCAACGCCAGCGGCCTGATGGTGTTCAGCCAGGACTGGAAAATCCTGCGCAAACTCACCGACGACCGCAGCAAGATCGAGCAGGAATACGTCGCCGAAATCTCGGGCGACATGGTTGCCCACGGCCTCAACCGCCTGAACCATGGCATGACCTACAAGGGCAAGGAACTGCCGAAGGTCAAAGCCAGCTGGCAGAACGAAAACCGCCTGCGCTTCGCCATGAAAAACCCGCAGCCCGGCGTCATTGCCCAACTGTGCGAGGCAGTAGGCCTGAAGGTTGTTTCGGTGCGGCGCATCCGTATCGGCGGCGTGTCCATCGGCAAGGTGCCTGAAGGCCAGTGGCGCTACATGACCGACAAAGAAAAATTCTGAATCCCCTTTGTGAGCGCCGCATCCCATTTCGCGCGCGCTCATCTGTGAATCTCCAGGAAATACACGCACCATGATGAACAACGATGTATTGCGCAGCATCCGTTACATGCTTGATATCAACGACGCCAAAGTGGTCGATATCATCAAGCTCGGCGGGTTCGACGCGACCAAAGCCGATGTCGCGGCCTACATGAAGAAAGACGAAGAAGAAGGCTTCGTGCCGTGCAGTGACGAGGTCATGGCGCACTTCCTCGACGGCCTGGTGTTCTTCAAGCGTGGCAAAGACGAGAGCCGCCCGCCGCTGCCTGTCGAGCTGCCGATCACCAACAACATCGTCCTGAAAAAGCTACGTGTGGCCTTCGAGCTGAAAGAAGACGACATGCACGCTATCCTCAAGGCGTCCGAGTTCCCGGTGTCCAAGCCTGAACTCAGCGCCCTGTTCCGCAAGGCCGGTCACACCAACTACCGCGTCTGCGGCGACCAGCTGCTGCGCAATTTCCTGCGCGGCCTGACCCTGCGCGTACGCGGCTAAGTGCTGCAGATCCGTCGATGACCCAGGCCTACAGCGTCTCGCCGATCGGCTTTATGCGCTCGTGCTTCAAAGAGAAGTTCGCCATTCCCCGGCAGCCGCAACTGGCGCCTGCCGCGCGGGGCGTGCTGGAGCTGGTCGCGCCTTTTGATCAGGGTGACGCCGTGCAGGGCCTCGAACAGGTCAGCCATGTCTGGCTGCTGTTTCTGTTTCATCAGGCCCTGGAGGATAAGCCGCGACTCAAGGTGCGCCCTCCTCGTCTGGGCGGCAATCAGTCGATGGGCGTGTTCGCCACGCGCGCGACCCATCGGCCGAACGGGATCGGTCAGTCGGTGGTCAAGCTGGACAAGGTCGAAGCCGGGCGCCTGTGGCTGTCAGGCATCGACCTGCTGGACGGCACGCCGGTGCTGGACGTCAAACCCTACGTGCCTTATGCGGACGTGATCGTTGATGCACGTAACAGCATGGCCGCCGCCGCGCCGGAGATGATTCCGGTGCAATGGGCAGACGCGGCGCTGGCCCAGGCTCGCGAACAGGGGCTGCGCCTCGAAGAACCGCTGATCGAGCTGATCGAGCAGTGCCTGGCTCAAGACCCGCGACCGGCCTACCAGAAACCCACGCCAGAGCGACGCTACGGCGCGCAGTTCTGGGATCTGGACGTGCGCTGGCATTACCCGCAAGCAGGCGTCATCTGCGTGCTGGAAGTCGTCCCCGCCGCCGGTTGATAAACCGCTTACACCCGCCCACAAAAAAACCGCCTGGTCCGTGACCTCCAGGCGGTTTTTTTCAGACCCCAAAAACGCGGGTGCCTGTACTGACCTATTCGCCGATGACGTCGCCCTCGCGGTACTGCGAGGATGATTCATCGGCGATTGGGTCGTATCTGTACGCGGTTACTTCTCGACGAATGCACGCTCAATCAGGTAATCCCCCGGGTCGCGCATGCGTGGCGAAACGGTCAGGCCGAAGCTGTTCAACACTTCGCTGGTTTCGTCGAGCATGCTCGGGCTGCCGCACAGCATGGCGCGGTCGTCTTGCGGATTGATCGGCGGCAGGCCGATGTCGCTGAACAGCTTGCCGCTGCGCATCAGGTCGGTCAGGCGGCCCTCGTTCTCGAATGGCTCGCGGGTCACGGTCGGGTAGTAGATCAGCTTGTCGCGCAGCATCTCGCCGAAGAATTCGTTCTGCGGCAGGTGCTCGGTGATGAACTCGCGGTAAGCGACTTCGTTCACGTAACGCACGCCGTGGCAGAGAATGACCTTCTCGAAACGCTCGTAAGTTTCAGGGTCCTGAATGACGCTCATGAACGGCGCCAGACCGGTACCGGTGCTGAGCAGATAAAGGTGTTTGCCCGGCTTGAGGTCGTCCAGCACCAGCGTGCCCGTAGGCTTTTTGCTGATGATGATCTCGTCGCCTTCCTTCAGATGCTGCAGCTGCGAGGTCAGCGGGCCGTCCGGCACCTTGATGCTGAAGAACTCCAGATGCTCTTCCCAGTTCGGGCTGGCAATGGAGTAGGCACGCATGAGCGGGCGCCCGTTTGGCTGCTGCAGACCGATCATGACGAACTGACCGTTCTCGAAGCGCAGGCCAGGATCACGGGTGCACTTGAAACTGAAGAGGGTGTCGTTCCAGTGATGAACGCTGAGGACACGCTCGTGATTCATGTTGCTCATGGTACGTGGGAGCTCCTGATAAATTCTTGCGCGGGTCAGTGCGCCATTGCGCGACATTCTAGTGGCAGACACAATATCTGTTAACTGAATTATCAAGATATAGGTTATCGGTTATATAGATATGCGATTTACTCTCCGTCAGCTCCAGGTTTTCGTCGCGGTCGCCCAGCAGGAAAGCGTTTCCCGCGCGGCGGTCCTGTTGTCCTTGTCGCAATCTGCGGCGAGTACGTCCATCACCGAACTGGAACGCCAGTCCAGCTGCCAGCTGTTCGACCGCGCCGGTAAACGGCTGAGCCTCAACGCGACCGGCCGGCAGCTGTTGCCACAGGCCGTCGCGCTGCTGGATCAGGCCAAGGAGATCGAAGACCTGCTCAACGGCAAGTCCGGCTTCGGCTCGCTGGCAGTCGGCGCGACCCTCACCATTGGCAACTACCTCGCTACGCTGCTGATCGGCAGCTTCATGCAGCGCCACCCCGAGAGCCAGGTGAAGCTGCACGTGCAAAACACGGCGAACATCGTTCAGCAGGTCGCCCACTACGAGATCGATTTGGGCTTGATCGAAGGCGACTGCAGCCACCCCGACATCGAAGTGCAGACCTGGGTCGAAGATGAGCTGGTGGTGTTTTGCGCCCCTCAGCATCCCCTGGCCAAAAAGGGCCGGGCGTCCCTCGAGGAACTGACGCACGAGGCGTGGATTTTGCGGGAGCAGGGTTCGGGGACGCGCCTGACCTTCGATCAGGCGATGCGTCATCACTTGAACAGCCTGAACGTGAGACTGGAGTTGGAACACACCGAAGCGATCAAACGCGCTGTGGAGTCAGGGCTGGGTATCGGCTGCATTTCGCGTCTGGCCCTGCGTGACGCCTTTCGTCGGGGCAGCCTCGTTGCGGTTGAAACGCCGGAGCTGGATCTGGTGCGGCAGTTCTACTTCATCTGGCACAAGCAAAAATACCAGACATCGGCTATTCGCGAATTCCTCGACCTCTGCCGCTCATTCACCGCCGGCGTGAATCGCAGCGACGAGATCGTCCTGCCGAGCATTGCCTGACGCGGAGCCCGACTGTAAAAGCGATTGTCAGCCCAGCAGAATCAGGCCCCAGACCACGGCAATCATGCTCAGCGCCACGAACTGTGCGGCGCTGCCCATGTCTTTGGCGTTTTTGGACAAGGGGTGACGGTCCAGAGAGATCCGGTCAATCGCGGCTTCGATCGCCGAGTTCAGCAGCTCAACGATCAGCGCCAACAGGCACACCGCGATCAGGATCGCGCGCTCGCCGCGGCTGACGTGAAACATGAACGACAGCGGGATCAACACGACGTTGAGCAGCACCAGTTGACGGAACGCCGCTTCGCCTTTGAATGCAGCGGTCAGGCCGTCGAAGGAGTAGCCAGATGCGTTGAGAATACGTTTCAGGCCGGTCTGGCCTTTGAATGGGGACGTCATAGGGAAACTACTGATGAATGAAAGCGGTGGAGGCTAGTGCGGCGACGGTCAAAAAAGTGTGAAGGTCGACCGCGTACAGCCCTGGGTTCAGCCTGATTCAGGGGAATCAGCTCTGCGGAATGGATTCCAATTGTTGCAGCAGCAAGGCCGCCTGAGTTCGCGTGCGCACATTGAGCTTGCGAAAGATCGCCGTGACGTGGGCCTTGATCGTTGCTTCCGACACACTCAGCTCGTAGGCGATCTGCTTGTTCAGCAGCCCCTCACAGACCATCGTCAGCACGCGAAACTGCTGGGGCGTCAGGCTGGCAAGGCCTTCGCTGGCGGCCTTGGCCTCAGGTGACACGCTGATGCTTTCGTTGACCTGCGGGGGCCACCAGACATCGCCATCCAGCACCGTTCGCACAGCCTTCTGAATGGTTTCGAGGGAACTGGATTTCGGGATGAAACCGCTGGCGCCGAATTCCCGGGACTTGACCACCACCGCAGCCTCTTCCTGAGCAGAGACCATCACCACCGGCACCTGCGGGTACTGACCGCGCAACAGCACCAGGCCCGAAAAGCCATAGGCGCCGGGCATGTTCAGGTCCAGCAGGACCAGATCCCAATCGGACTTTTCGGTCAGTCGCGCTTCGAGATCGGCGATGCTCTCGGCCTCGACCAGCCTTGCATCCGGCCCGAGCCCCAGGCTTAGCGCCTGATGCAATGCGCTGCGAAACAGGGGATGGTCGTCGGCAATCAGGATTTCGTATGGCATTTCATGATCCTTTAAGTGACTCAGCGCCGACGAATTCAACACCTAATGAGGCAGCCCGCGACATCTTGACACAGGGACCGTGCGTGAGCGGCGCCAAGGATGCCCAGCGAAGTCGGGGTGGTCAAGCCTGACGCTTTACGGCAAAGTCTGCGCCCCCGACCTGACGAGTGCCATCATGCCAAACCATGCCCTGCGAGCGGACTTGCTCATGCTCCTGACCGCATTGATCTGGGGCACCGGCTTTGTTGCTCAGACCGCCGGGATGGATCATATCGGTCCGTACCTGTTCTCGGGGCTGCGTTTTGCGCTGGGCTCCCTCTGCCTGATCCCGCTGATTCTGCGCAACGCCAAGACGGTCCGAGTGCCGGAACCTCTGCTCAATCGTGGCATGTTACGCGCCGGCATCATCATGGGCCTGGCGCTGGCACTGGGCATCAACCTGCAACAGGTTGGCCTGCTGTTTACCAGCGTGACCAACTCCGGCTTCATCACCGGTCTGTACGTGATTGTCGTTCCGCTGCTGGGCTTGCTGCTCGGCCATAAAACCGGGCTGGGCACCTGGCTGGGCTGCCTGTTGGCCGTGGTCGGCATGTGCCTGCTCAGTATTGGGGATAACTTTCACGTCGCCTCAGGTGATTGGCTGCAGTTGATCGGCGCGTTCGTGTGGGGCGGGCATGTGGTGTTGGTCAGCTTGTTTGCCAGTCGCCACGACCCGATCCGTCTGGCCTTCTTACAGTTCGCCACGTGTTCGGTGGTGAGCCTGTTGCTGGCAGTCCTCTTCGAACCGATCGCCCTCAGCGCGATCATCGACGCGGCCCCTGCCCTGCTCTACGGCGGCATCGTCGCGGTCGGCGTCGGCTACACGCTGCAAGTGGTCGCGCAGAAACACGCCATTGCTTCCCACGCGGCCATCATACTTTCGCTGGAGGCCGTGTTCGCCGCCATCGCCGGCGCCTGGATTCTCGGCGAGGCGTTGCAACTGCGCGGCTATATCGGCTGCGGATTGATGCTGGCCGGGATGCTGCTGGCGCAGTTGTGGCCGAAGAAAACCCTGGTCTGAGATCTGCTTCTATGCGAGCCGTCTTGATACGGCTCGCTGGCGCCAGCCTTACTGATGACTACTCAAGATAGCCCTTGAGCTCTTGATGAGCATCGCTCAGCAAGTTGAGGGGCAACTGATTTTTGGCACCTAGATAGTGCTGACTGAACACATCGAAGTAGCAGCTTAGAGCCGAAGCTGCTTCAGTGTCGCCGGCCAGATCGAAACACAGTGCGGCCACTTCAGCGGTACAGAGATGTTCGCTGCGCGTGGAACGTCTGAGCTTGTACCGTGAAAGCTTTTCGGGGATCAGGCTCAAAATGGGGATGGAGTCAAAATAAGCGCTTTTACGGAAGATTTTCCTCGCTTCAGTCCATGTAGCGTCAAGCAGCACGAACAGCGGTCTCTTATTCGGATTAATCGTCACGGTATTGGTGACGCGCTCGGCCGCTACATATTCCCCCGGAAACACCAGATACGGTTGCCACTGCGGATCGTTGAGCAATGCAATCAGCTTCTCATCGACTTCGGTGCGTGACCACACAAACGCATGGTTATCCTTGATCACGTCTGCGATCAGCCAACCCGTATTGCTGGGTTTGAAGACCTCTTTTGTCGTCATGATCAGGCACACCCCTGATTTTGCCTCGACCTTGGGACGCCACCTGCACAGGCAGTGACTTTCGATCACTCGACAGTACTGGCACCTGGGCGCACGTGATCCGCGAGCAAGGTAAGGCTTGGTACTCTCCTCCTCCCGCTCATCTCTCAGACAGGCGACAGAGTTTCTGTGAAAAAGAGTCGGGGTCATTGAAGGGTAAGAAGGCAGTGACACGAGAGTATCCGGCAGGTCGAAAAGTCGCAGCATTCTATCAGACCCGCCCGACGCGCCGTGTTCTCTGGTGTCCGCCAAGGCTCCTCCCCTATACTGCCCGGCCCTGAGAGCTCACTCCCCCAGTGAACGCCTCGGGATGTCGCCGGTCCAACGGCCAGCCTCTGCATCACCCGTCCACGCACCAGGAGAATTCAATGCTGCGCCTCATCGCCCCCACTCTCACGCTTTTGCTCGTCGCTCCACTGTGCGCCAACGCGGCGTCCAAACAGGATTACGAACTGAGCCAGATGCTTGATAAAGTCGCGAAGGAAAGCAGTGTCGGTACGCCACGCGCCATCAACGAAGACATCCTCGACGAAGGCTACACCGTTGAAGGCAAGATGCTGATCAACCACCTGAGCGTGCAGTCTGGCCAGGCGGTTCAGATGCGCGAAAACCCGGACGACGTCCGCGGTCAGCTGGGCGGTAGCGTGTGCCGCAATGCCGGTTATCGTCAGCTGATGGCCAAGGGCGCGATCCTGCGTTACCAGTTCACCGAATACAAAACCAACAAGCTCATCACGACGCAGGAAATCAAAGCGGCGGATTGCGCTGCCAAGCCCCCTGCCCACAAGAAGTGATGTAACGCGCTTTATGGGCTGCGCGTTTCGAAATCCTTTCAACGCGCAGTCTTGCTCTACCCTCCCCGGTACTTCCACTATTCAAATCCCCGCCACTCAGCACTTTTCGCGCGCTGCCTGATCGCTGATCCTGGTGCCTGCTTTTCATTTCGCCGTGCCCCTGATGCCTCATCACATTTTGCATGCAAGAAAGGGTTGCCTGCGGCGCCGGTTGCCATCAATGTTTTCTCTTTTCAACCACGGATTAGCCCAGAATCGGGCGCCGCGCAGGTCTGATGCCTCCCTTTCCTTCGGATGCGCTGCGCACGCCGACGCATGACGCGTCGCGATCCCGCCACTTGGCGGCGGTCAATGATTCTGCAGAAGGAGAAAGCGTGAATGCCGTACGTACCCAGTGACGCGTTGTCTCAGCACTTTCAGAGCAACGGAATCGACCTCACCCCCAAAGTCGAAGAACTCCTCGGTTCGGTCGCCCCGGACAGCCCCAACCTTCCGCTCTACCGCGACATGATTCTGACCGTCCTGCGCATGGCTCAGGACGACCTGAATCGCTGGAATGCCAAAATCACCCTGCAAGCGTTGCGCGAGCTGGAGAATGCCTTCCGGGTGCTCGAACGATTCAAAGGCCGGCGCAAGGTCACCGTGTTCGGTTCCGCCCGTACCCCTTTGGAACATCCTGTTTATGCGCTGGCCCGTGAACTGGGCAAGCAACTGGCAGCCTCCGACCTGATGGTCATCACCGGCGCCGGTGGCGGGATCATGGCCGCGGCCCACGAAGGCGCCGGCCTGGATCATAGCCTGGGCTTCAACATCACCCTGCCGTTCGAGCAACACGCCAATGCGACCGTGGATGGCACCGGGAATCTGCTGCCGTTCCACTTCTTCTTCACACGTAAGCTGTTTTTCGTCAAAGAGGCCGATGCGCTGGTGCTCTGCCCGGGCGGGTTTGGCACCCTTGATGAAGCACTGGAAGTGCTGACGCTGATCCAGACCGGCAAAAGCCCGCTGGTTCCCATCGTGCTGCTGGATGCTCCGGGCGGCACGTTCTGGGAAGGCGCTCTCGGTTTCATCAAAAGTGAGCTGGAGGCGAACAAATACATTCTGCCCACGGACATGAACCTGATGAAGCTGGTGTACAGCGCCGATGAGGCTGTCGCCGAGATCAACCGCTTCTACAGCAACTTCCACTCCAGCCGCTGGCTGAAGAATACCTTCGTCATCCGCATGCATCACGCCTTGAGCGAACAGGCGCTGAACGCCCTGCAGGACAGGTTCGTCGATCTGCGGTTAAGTGGGGACTTCCAGCAATACAGCCATCAGGACGAATATGACGAAGTGCAGTTCAGCCATCTCACGCGCCTGGCGTTCGCGTTCAACGGCCGCAACCATGGCCGCTTGCGCGAACTGGTGGACTGCATAAATCTGGAGGAGAACTGGGCGACACCTGCACCTTCTCAGCAGACCCAGCCTGTGAAATCGATGTGAGGGTGAATGCTTGAGGGCGCGTCTGCGCGCCTTCAGGCAGATCAAGCGTCAGTCGTCGTAGCCCTTGCCACTCAGCAAACGACCAATCAGCTCGGGCGGGTATCCGCGATAACTCAGAAAACGCATCTGCTGCCCACGTTCGCGGGCATCTATGGGCAACTGGCCGCTGAACTTGCGCTGCCACAGCGCTTCCAGCTTCTCCCACCAGTCGACGCCGCACTCGCGCAGCGCCTGCTCAATGTCCGGACGCGGCAAACCGCGCTGCCCCAGCTCTTCGCGAATGCGCAAAGGGCCGTGGCCAGAACGGGCACGGTAGGAAACGAAGCTTTCGAGGTATCGGGATTCGGACAGCAGCCCCTCTTCCGTCAAACGGTCGAGCGCTGCGTCAATCAATTCAGGGGGAGCGCCGCGCTGACGCAGTTTGCGCGTCAGCTCGACACGACCATGCTCGCGTCGTGCGAGCAGGTCCATTGCAGTACGCCTTACAGCGACGGGAGTATCAAGCACAGCCGGCATGGCGGGGATCAGATGTCCGCGTCAGCTTCGACTTCAGCCACATCGTCTGCCGCTACGCGGGACGATTGAGCCTTCACATCAGGCGCTGCGGTCAGCAGTTTCTCGCGAATCTGCCTTTCGAGGGTGGTGCCGATTTCCGGGTTGTCCGCCAGGAACTTCGCGGAGTTAGCTTTACCCTGACCGATCTTGCTGCCCTGGTAGCTGTACCAGGCGCCGGATTTCTCCAGCAGACCGTGCAGCACGCCGAGGTCGATGATCTCGCCGTTACGGTAGATGCCCTTGCCGTAGAGAATCTGGAACTCAGCCTGACGGAAAGGTGGGGCCACCTTGTTCTTGACGACCTTGACGCGGGTTTCGCTACCGACGACTTCGTCGCCTTCCTTGACCGCGCCTGTACGGCGGATGTCCAGACGAACCGACGCGTAGAACTTCAATGCGTTACCGCCGGTAGTGGTTTCCGGACTGCCGAACATCACGCCGATCTTCATACGGATCTGGTTGATGAAGATAACGAGGCAGTTGGCTGTCTTGATGTTACCGGTGATCTTGCGCAGCGCCTGGGACATCAGTCGGGCTTGCAGGCCGACGTGCATGTCGCCCATTTCGCCTTCGATTTCAGCTTTTGGTACCAGAGCGGCCACGGAGTCGACGACGATGACGTCGATCGCGTTCGAGCGCACCAGCATGTCGGTGATTTCGAGGGCTTGTTCGCCGGTATCTGGCTGGGAAACCAGCAGGTCATCGACGTTGACGCCCAGCTTGCCGGCGTACTCTGGATCGAGCGCGTGCTCGGCGTCGACGAATGCGCAGGTGGCGCCCATTTTCTGGGCTTCTGCGATGACGGACAGAGTGAGGGTGGTTTTACCCGAAGATTCCGGGCCGTAGATTTCAACGATCCGGCCTTTTGGCAGGCCACCGATACCGAGTGCGATATCGAGACCCAGCGAGCCGGTGGAGATAGCAGGAATAGCCTGGCGGTCATGGTCACCCATGCGCATTACGGCACCTTTGCCGAACTGACGCTCGATCTGACCCAAGGCCGCAGCCAAGGCTTTCTTCTTGTTGTCGTCCATTGAATCCTCTCGTAATAGGTTAGGCCTTGACGGCCGATATAACTGTATAAGTAGCCAGTATTATTCCACAGGGTCTGACGCGCGCCTACCCCTGATTTGGTATTTCTCCGCGAGAGAGGCGTACAAGCCCCTCTAGCGCGGCGCTCACCGTTTGTCGGCGGACCGCATCACGGTCACCTGCAAATAGAAAGCGCTCGGCGATCAATCGTTCCGCCACGCCCCAGCAGACCCACACCGTACCGACGGGTTTCTCCGCGGAGCCCCCGTCCGGCCCGGCCACCCCGCTGACCGCGACCGAAAACTGCGCACCGCTGTTGGCCTGCGCGCCCCTGGCCATGGCTTCGACCACTTCGCGGCTGACGGCGCCGACCTGGGCGAACAACGCTTCCGGCACCGCCAGTTGTCGGGTCTTCTGCCGGTTGGAGTAGGTGACATACCCGGCCTCGAACCAGGCCGAACTTCCGGGGATACGGGTGATGGCTTCAGCGATGCCGCCTCCGGTGCAGGATTCGGCCGTGCTGACCTGCGCGCCCGCTGCCAACAGTTGCTGACCCAGGGTTGCTGCCAGGTGGGTGATATCGTCCAAAGGGGTTCTCCGTATCGGTCGAGGCAAAGCAGACACGCTACACCAGCAGGATGGATGTGCAACACAGACGCGACCTGAATCCGGATCACGCCTGCAAGACACTTATTTGCGCTCCGGTTTTTCGGGGCAGGGTTTCTTGACGGTTTCCACGATGGTCTCCCGTGGACGTCGTTTGGCCTCCTCCAGAGGGATGAAACGGCCGTTGGTTGAATCTCGTCCTCGCTTGCGTTGCATAGGGCAATCCTTGTCGATGATGCCGCCTCCAGTCGGGCGGTGCTCGACATCCTAGCCAGCTCGAAGCGCTTCGTGTCGGTTCGGAAACGCGCCGTGACGAATCAGCCGGACCTGCGGCCCGAGAGCGTGCGTGGTAACCTTGCCGCCATCGCAAAAGCAATCGGATATGACGTCGGGCCACGTAGGTGGAATCCCTTTCGTCGCCCGAAACTTGCCTCAACCTCCTACAGAATTTGCCTAAATAACTGATGAATAAAGCAATTTCCGACCTGTCCTCGCACACCCCGATGATGCAGCAGTAGGGTGAAAAACGAAGCGCGCGCCATGTAAGATAGGGCGCGCGCTTTTTTTCAGTCTAAAAAGAAACCCCAAGTTAGACGGGCTTAGGGCCAATAGATTCGATGTAGCCAGAGGTAGTATTAGACAATTCAGCAACCCTCCCCGGCGTCCTGCCGACGTTCACAAAACCCGAACCAGCTTCCCTTTATAGAAACACTGAGTCCCTGCTTCAAGCTCATGCTCCGGGCGTTGGAAGATGCCCAGGTGGTAGCCCTCTTCCAGCTCAAGCAATCCCCACTCGCGTGCAGCGTCAGTTACTTCCAGCATGTCCGACAGCTCGTCGGCGTCAACCTGATACCGCTGATACGCAAGTATTGCCAATTCCCGCAACTTCGCCCGCTGGCCGTCAGGGTCCGTCACGAGGTCGAAACGGTTCTCGACCATGAGCTTCCATGCGGCCAAAGGGTCGGCGGTGTGTTTGATGAGTGGGATCATGGTCGGTCTGATAGCTGTATATGCGTACAGTTAACCGAAGCCTCGCCGTCAGCGTCAATCGCGGCCGACCAGAGGAGCGAAGACCTGGATGTCAGGGCACATCTTTGAAGAACACGTGATTGCCCACCTTCAACGTTCGCCTCGCCTTGGCTGCCCAGTCCGGCGCCCTCGGCATGGTGGTCGCGTAATAGTGCGTCGCTCCACCGGTAGGGTCCGGCACCTTGCCGTCGATCACCTGGTCAGCAGCAATGCGGCACTGGGCCAGCTCGCGGAACGGAATCGCGCGCGCGCCGCTCAGGAACTGATAGTTAGGGTCGCTCCGGTTCCAGCAGCTGAACTGGTACGGCTTCTGGCAGACGCCGGCGTAACCCTCGCCCCACCATGATTTATCCTTGCCATCGTCAACACGGTTGCGGATGGTCCAGGCCACAGCCACCATACCGGCCAGTCCCTCGCCGCGCGCTTCGCCCCACAGCGTGCGAGCGAGCACATCTCGATCTTTATCAGTCACGGTCATTACCTTTCTCCTGGCAAAAAAAAGCCCAGCGGTTAGGCCGGGCGAGGTTCTAGTTCAGTGCTACTTGTAGGGGGTCGATATCAAAGACAAAGCGCGCGAGAAGTTGCGCCAAGTGGAAAAATGAGGATTGGTAGGTTATATAGGAAGGCTGGCATGTTGCCGGGTAAAAGGAGTAGTAGATGTCGAACAGCATTTGGCAGTCGGATATCTGGGGAGAGGATAAGTCCGACTTTTACGGAATAGACGAGGAAAGCGGCTTCTTAAAGACGGTCCGCATACGCACGCATGAGTCTGGCAGCCGCGCAATGCTGACCCAGCTGTTCTACCCGAGCGGCGCAAAGCACTCAGAACACGTTTTCCAATTGCGGGACGAGACTCAGGACGAAGCCGTCGATAACGGCATCGCGCATTTGAAGTGGCTGACGAAGCACGCTAAGCGCCTCTGACCCTGCTACAGCCCGGGCGCACACCATCGTCGCCCGGGTGCTTCAGGTCCTCTTCAGAGCGTGGCCAGCTTTTCCTCAATAGCTGCCAGCCGCGCTTCCAAAGCCTCGTTTTTCGCTGCAAGTTCTTGCGCGGCCTTGATCAGCGGCGATATGAACTGGTCGTAGCGCAACGCCTGCTGACTGTCCTCGTCATTCGGGTCAGAGCGCACCCATCCGGCGAAGTCAACGCCAGCATCCGAGACAACCTTTTGCACTTCCTGCGCGATCAGGCCCCAGTGCGTCCTGGTGCCAGGTACAGACTCGGTGATGATGCGGCCCGGCATGTCAGTTTCTTTGACCTCCTCGCCTTCCGCTCGCTCACGGCCGTGCTCATCAACCATGACCTGGCGTATAACGCGGACACTGCCCTCTTTCCAGCGGTAGGATACGGGGCGCAGTGCGGCGATGAAGTTGAGACCAAGTTCCGCGTCCTTGATGTCCGTTTTGGTCCGCTCATCAGAGGTTTGAATTGTGCCTGTAGCACTCCACACGGCAGAGAAACGCTGAGTTGCCGAACCTAGAGTTGGACCGTTATCTGTGACAGGCTTCAACCCGGTTGTTTCAACGGTCACGACATCTACAGGCCCGCCAGCACCAGCAGCGCGAGCTGACATAATCCACTTCGTCGAGACGTTTCCTACCCCGGCGATTGCCCCGACGGCCTGCCGAATGCCACCGCCTGAGATGAAGCTGCTTCCGTCGTAACCGAATGGGTCTACCTGATAAAGCAGGTCATTTGCTACGACGGCGGTTTTAGCCGCAGTAGTGCCACGAGAGCGCAAAGGCTGGACCGCGACCCCCCCAACGGTGTTACCTGAATACTGCTGGCGAGCCGTAGGGTTTGCGTCAATAACGTAGCGCTGACCGAAGCTGTTGACGCAGTTTTTGAACCGGTTGGATGGTCCGATATTCAGGTTGTCGAACGAACCCGAGGAAATCGCTCCACCGGTAATGTCTTCAAAATAATTGAGGTCGATGTTTGCACTCGCGTAAGCGGACCCGACGTCAATGCCTACTGGACCCTTCCATAATGTGGTGAGCCCGATGTTCGCTGCACCGCTAATCAAGTCGATGTGCTTGATGTCGCAATCCCACAGCAGGCAGCTGGTGATGTTGACTGCCGCAGCCGTGCTGTTCAATCCGCCGGCGTTGATGTCGATGACGATCGAACGGCCCTGGGCAGCCAGGCGGCAACCCAGTAGGTTGATCTCTTTGCAGATGCCCTTGAGTTCGATACCTACAGCAGTAGAGGCACCTGCGCCGTAACCGTCCGCAACGAAGCCGAGAAGGTTGACCATGTTGCAGCCATCAACAATAACTCCACGATCGTAGCCGTAGGCGAAGCAGTTGGTGAAGTTCGACATGTCGGCGACGTTGGCAAACTTGAAGCCGAAGCCTGGACGCAGGTTGAGCGGCCCGGTAGTCCACGACTGATGCGTTGTCGTGAACGGCCAGCAGTGAATATTCGCTACTGTGCCGATGTCGTATACGGCTGCCAGGTCAATACCGTTCTTGTTATCGCCCTTCAGGTTTTCAAAGCGGGGCCGCTCGAAGTTGTTCAACTCGACCATCTTGTTGAAGCCCAGAATGATCATGTCGTGAAGGTACGGGTCTGAGCCACCAACGGTGAACGCAGTGCCCGCGAACGCAGCTACCCCAGCTGCAGCAGCAGTAGCATCAGCAAACGGAAGATTCAGGCCCTTCGGCATAACCAGACCGCCGCCGAAGCCCGAACCGTTGCGGGTGGTGATGGTGGTAGCTGGGTTGATCACGATGCGCGATTTCTTGGAATCGTAGTCAAACGCAGTGCCGTACCGAAGTTCACCCGCAGAAAGCAGGTCGCCCTCGAAACTGACGTAATCGGAGATGCTCAGCGCTGTGTCTATCAGGTGAGCCTGGTGGAAGAACGCTTTCCCGCCACCGATCGCGCCAAGATAGTTTGAGGCTCGTTGAAAGGCTGGGGCATCGTCGGTTACTCCATCGCCGAACGCTCCGAACCAGCCAGCCGAAACCCTTTCTGCGTTTACTCGTTTCCACAGATCGCCGTTGTTTGCGCGGAAGCTGATGCCGTAGTAATCAGGGACGCCTGGAGCTGCGCCAAGGTTTCTAAACCGGCCTGAAATACCGTCATTTGTTATCCGAACCGTCTTCGCGCGACCGTTGTACGCGATCAGTGCGTTGTAATCGGTCAGCGGGCGATTATCATCGAGGACGGCCTGCACGGTGGTTTTGTCGTAGCCGACGAGTGCCGCCCCCTTCGCTGAGTCGTCAGCAGCCGACAACTCTTCCGTTCTGAGGATTGACGTAGGCAGCCATTCTTCGGCGATCAGGCCATCTGGATCGGCGAGCGGGATGCCGCTGGGTTTTGCAACGGACGAAATCTTGTCCGAGATTTGATCTACTGCGGCGGCGGCATCGTTAAGCACCCAGCCCGCGCTTGTGAAAAGGTACTCACCCTGGGCTGTTGTGTTGAAATAACGGTCGCCGATTTCCAGCGCGGAGCCGTCAAACCGAGTTGACGGATTAGAGTCTGCGGGATCAAGGAAGGGCGAAGTCCGTTCAGTGGCCAGGGCGGCCGCTTGGGTAGCGGCTGTAACTGCGTCGGTGCGAGCGATAGTGGAAGGCATCCATGCCTCGGCGATCTTTCCGCTACCGTCTGCCAGAGGAATCTTGCCTGGCGCCGGGGTCAGTGTTGCGGTTCCACCGGTAACCACTGCTGCGGCACTGGCGGCGCTGGCAGCGGCAGATGCAGCGCTGCTTGCCGCACTCTCTGCATCCTCGTGCACTTGGGGTGCCAGCGCACTCACGATGTCAGCAGCATCGGTCGCCTGCGCTACTGCCGTCGCCGTCGCTTGCTCACTCGCCAAAGCAGACGCTTGAGCAGCTTGCGCTTCCGAAGCGGAGGTAACTGCGATATCCCGCGCCTGCAGAGCTGCCTCAGAGGCGTTTACAGTGTCGAAGTGCGCCTGCTCTACCTCTGTGGCCAGCGTTTGGACGGTGCCCGCTTGATTTGAAACTGTGGAGGCAAGGCCTGCTACTTGGACAGCGTTTGCATGAACCTCTTGCGTATCAACTTGAACTTCCGCGCGATCCTGGGCAGTCGCGTCACGCGCTTCTTGGATCTGCGAAAGCATCTGCACTGCGGCATCGACTTCCGGGCCCGTGTGCGAACTTTGATAAGCCATGCTTTGAAGCTCCTTTGTTTCAGCCAATGGCCGTCTGAATTTATCGGGCGACTCTGATCATGCGAATAGCACGTACAGGTCTGAGCGCAGCAAGGGCGCCTTGAGTAGTTTGACTGCCGTTCGAAAAGCTGATGATGGTGTTGCCGCCGGCGGATAGTGTTGAGCTGTGATACTGCGAAGTTGAAAACGACTGACTGGAGGACTGGAATTCCGGCACCAGCGTCTGGGATGGGTCGGTTTGGGTATAAGGCCCTGGATTTGGAACAGGGTAAGGAATGTCCCCAACCCCAGGACTGTTCAAAGTAGCATTCGGCTTGAAAGCCCTGTACAGCATCACTAGCTGAGCGTAGGCAGGCAGAACCCAATCATCAAAACCACCACCTCGATAGTCGGCACAAGCTTGCGCAGCGGCGTAGGGAGTGGCCGAGGCTATCATCGAAGCCTGATTGCTGTTCGCATCCCAATCGCTACGAGAGATGTCTTCATTAATGTTGTCCGCTTGAATGCTGTGGATCACATCGAAAGGCGATTCCAGGCGACAACAAATAATCGCGTAAAGCTTTCCATCACCACCGCGCATGCGCCCCGCGTAGTAACCGCCCCCATAGGGCGCACCGATGCGGTTAGGTACCCGATTATCCGGGCCTTTCCTTGCTCGCAAGGCAAGAGGGTTGCCTGAGGGCTTTCCAAGAGGACGGCCGAGCGCAAGCATTAGAAATCAGCCCATTCGCAGAAGAAGGAAACGCCGGCGGGCAAGGCGACTTCAATACCGGCGTAAAGCTTGTCGCCGGCTTCCAGGCGCAAAGGGGACTCCAGCGCGATGTTGCTGAAGTTGGTCTCGGGCGTGGCGGTGGTGGCTGCATTGGTGTAGGCGGCCATCAATTCCGAATCCACCGGTCGATAGATTGTCGGTGCCGATGCTTTGACCACAAACAGACGAAGGGAAGTTGGGGTGACCGTACCGCGCGGCATTGCTGTCACGCGGGTGACCAGAGCGCCGTCTGCACCAGCAGTGGCGAGCAAGGCAGAACCTGTTACCGCGTCGGTAGCCAAGCCTCCGAGTGCAGCAGTGGCCACGGCAGTGCCGGTGCGGGATGTCTGTACAAATGGCGCTGTGAATGTGTTCATCGGATATTCCTAAAAGAGTAGAACCATGGCCTGGATAAGTGCCAAATTGCCGATCGAGCCCGGCGCGCTTTCTGCCGCCTTCGCGGACGCTGCCGCGTTCGCCGCGAATGCCCTCGCCCGCATCACTTCTGCCGTTGCCGATGTCTTTGCTGCCTCGGCTAAGGAAGCATCTTCAGAGGCGGATTCCGCGCTGGCAGCGGCTATCTCCGTGCGCCCATCGATGTAGTCAACAACCTGGTTCATCTGGTCGGCAAACCCGGGGAGTGAACTCATAAAGCTGTCGGCCTGAGCAGCAAACGTCCCTGCAGAGTTCTGCCGACTCGGCGCCGTCGGCAACGGAGTGATAGTTGGTGTAGCCATTAAACGAGCCCCTCAACAGAGATGGAACAATCTGAAACCGTAGGGCCGCTTATAACCAGGTTAAAATCCCGGTAGTACCCGTAGAGGATTGTTGATTGATACGTCGCTTCGCCGATCCATACCAAAGGCTTAGCGCGATATTTGGTGAGCGTTCGCTGAACAGCCCCAAGTCGCCCCGTCTCGACCATGACGTCAAATTCGGCACGCTTCGAGTAACCTCGCTCAACGACCTGGAAGTTGCCGAACTCGTCGCGCTCCTTTCGGCTGTAATCAGTAATACCAACCGACGAGCCGTAGAGTGCTTCGCCAATGAGGGCGGTCTTTCCTAGAATTAGCGCACCAATACTGGCAATACCCCCCGGCTTGGATATGACGATCTCGATAGAACCGTAACTCCCAGCCGGCACATCCAATACGACGAAGTCTTCATTCAACTCAACGGGGCTGAAAAAGTAGTCATACCAATCATTAATGCCATCCGCAGAAACCGGAGATACCCGCGACTCGAAGACAATTCCTTGATAAGGGTCTGTCACCCGGACGAGGATCGCTCCCGCATCTACGCCAAAAAAAGCCAGCGCATCAACGGCTCTTCCAGGAGCTACAGTGACCGAAATGCTTTCGGGGTTCGTGGTCGAGGTTCCGATCTTGTCATCAAACATTCTCCAGCGGTTTGTAGCTCCCAAATCAAGCCATGTCGCCGGATCGGTCGGGGTGCCGTCCGGCGGGACGTTCTTATTAGCGACAAACGCTTCAAAGTTTCTATGGCCGCGCATTACCCGGTCACCTACCAGGTATGACTGAGAGGCGTTCCAAACCGGATAGTCCTCTTCCGGAACATTGGTTACCAAGGCTGCGACTTGAAATGACTGCCCCACCTGCACCACCAAAGGCTGCGAGTCAGGAGTCAAAAGGAAGTCGCCCATGGACATCAAGCTCGGGGTGATATCCACCGGTTCAATAATCCTCACGCGAACAGCTCCTGTTCTAGTTTTTGCGGCAGTAAATCGGTGTTTTTTGCGGCCTTCATGGTGTTTTTCGCAATTGCGAAGAGAGCCGTTTTGAGCTCTGCCCGTAGCTGCCTAACCTCACTGGCCATCTCTTCCCCGCTGTTACCGGTAAGCATCGCGTTCGTCTGCTGTGAGTTGTAAATCCGGCTTGGGCCGGTGACCTCTAGTTCGGGACCGTTCTCGCCAACCAGCCTCAGCCCCCCGCCGAAGTTGCCGCCCGCGGCATAGCCCGGGATTTTCACGGTTTCGCCGTTCGCTTTTCCGCCCTTGGCGATCATGTCTGCCAGGGTGGCGTAAGTGACCGTTCCGTTGGCCAGGCCCGTCGTCCAGGTTGCCAGGCCGTTCCCGTCCAGATCCCGACCGAGAACCTGCTGGTAAACCGACCTGACCAGCGCGACGTTGTTGTCGTACGTGTTGCCGGCAGCCGCCCCCGTTTCCTGCGCCTGGAGCGCAGCCACAACGGCGGCGTTCATTTGCTGGATAGCAACTGCCACTGACTGAACAGATGTGTCCACGCCGTTGAGCGCATCCAATTGCGACTGAGCAAATGCCAGTTGCGAATCGAACTGCGCCACCTGTGCGTCATACGCCTTCTTCGCCTGATCGAGCTGGTCTTGCAGCGCCTTCGCCGATTTCTCGGCGCTGGTCAGCTGTTTCCCGTTTAGCAGGTTGAGTTCCGCCACCACGTTGGCCGTGCGGCCTTGATCGCGGTTGAAGTCCTCAAGCGATGAATACAGGTCGGTGGTGTTGCTGCTCACGGTGGTCAGAGCGTCGTCCAAACCACTGAAGTTCGCCAAGGACCCGCCAGCTCGCGCCGTGGCAAGTGCGCTTTGCAAAGTCGCCTGCGCCTGCCGACGGAGCATCTGCACTGCCGCATCGGAATCACCGCGCAGAGACTTCAGAGCAGCACTGAGGCTATTGCTGACGACAGTGAGGTCGCTTACACGCGCATTGGCCGTGTCGAGCATGTCGGTAATCGACGCGCTCGTTGCGTTGTAAGCATCCTCGGCCGCTTTCTGTTGGGCACTGATGGCCCGTTGTACGGCGGCCAGACTGCTGCTTACAGCAGTTGTGAGCGCGTCCTTAACAGCCTGAGCGGCAGACGCAGCCGCTTCGTTTGCGGCTGCGGTTTGCGCCTCGATGATGTCGAAAGCGGCATCAGCATTTGTGGCAAGCCCGAGAAGCGAGGCAAACAGCGCTTTACCCTTCTCGGTTGTCTGGTCAATGGACCCCACCATTGCGGTGAAGCCATCCCGCGTTGCAGGCATCGCCAAGCCCAGCGCGGCGAATTGCTGGCCCACTACCGACAAGGTGTCGGCGGCTTTCTGGGCGTCAGAAGTAAACAGACCGTAATAGTTCGACCATGCGTCCGCGGCGGCCTGAGCCGCTTCGTTGGCCGCATCCACTGCTGCCTGCGCCTGTTTGTCGATCTGCGTGTAGTAGGTGTCCGCATTGGTAGCCAGGCCCATCATCGTCGCGAACATCGCCTGGCCCGCTGTGGTCGTGACGTCAATGTCTTCAACCATCTTGCGATAGGAGGAACGCGTGTCCGGCAGCTTCAGGCCGAAGCCAGCGAATGCACCCTGCAGGCTTTTGGTCAGGTCGGCGAATTGCTCGTCTGCGCTGAAAAATGCCTGGTAGTAGGTGCCGACGCTTTTGTTAAGCGCATCGACCTTTTCCTTCGCCGTTGCCGTTGTCGTGTCCAGGTCGGAGATCGCGCCGATCATGTTCAGAATCGAGTCGGACGCAATCAGACCGGTGTTATCCAGCTTCAAGTTCGCGACGTTGATCAAGGACAGCGCGTCGTTCACCCCGTTGAAGCGAGTGAAAACGCCCTCGATCGCCTTGATGACTTGGTCAGCGGTTGTGTTCCAGTCGTTGGCAAATGCCGTGAACTGGGATTTGAAGTACTCCGGCAGCGACTTCGAACTCACGATCGCCTTCGCGAGGAAGGTGCCCATGATGTCGTCATAATCAGCGGTCAATGCAGACGCAATGTCATTCGCCTTGAACTGCTGCTTCGCGCTGATGACCAAACCATCGTCCAACTGAACGCCAAACGTGCTCGAATATTTCCCAGAGGTCTTGCGCTGCTGCAGAGTGCTGTAAGCCGATACCTCCGCTCCATTCCCGAGCGCCTCATAGAGGTTGCCCAGCGTCGAAGCGAATTTGTTTAGCGTCGAAGACATGGCGTTATCTGCGGCAGCACCATACTTCGGTGCTTTACGTTGCCAAGTGGTCGCTATGCCCTGATCTGTATACACACCGTTATCGAAGTGACCCGTCGCCGACGTGCTCAGATCTGGGTACTTTTCGCCCGAGCCGAAGAGCTTGCTCGAGGCGAAAGAGCCGACCACGGCACCAATTGCAGCGCCTAGAGCAGTGCCAATGACAGGAACAACCGACCCGATCGCGGCTCCCGCTGCAGCGAAGCCTGCCGTAGTAGCTGCGCCCTTCGCCCCATAGGCCTGATACGACTGGATGACTGAATACACAGCGCCGACGTAGCTCAGCGCTGTGGTGAGGCTTGAGAGGCTGGCCGCCGCGTTGGCAGAGGTTACGTAGCCCTGATAGGCAGCGCCGGTATAACCCGCTTGTGATGCACCTGCCGCGAGGCTGGCCGCAGCATTACTTGCCGTGGCAGATCCTGTGGCAAACGCACTTGTGATCGCGCTACCGATGTAGTCAGCACCACTGCTGAACGCGCCTTGGATTCCGCCCAGCACCCCGTTGCCGCTGGCCCAACCAGACATGACTGACTGGCCGAAACTGCTACCAGCCGCAGACATGACGTTCTTGGCTGTGTTCAGGTACGACATGATGCCGCCACCGCCACCGCCCCCGGTCAAGCCCGACAGTAATCCGCCACCCTGCTGGCTGCCTTCGAGACCGCCCACACCAAGCGCACTGGCGAATTGCACAATGATCGGCTTGGTGATCGCCATATGCAGAAGCTCCGCCAGAAACTGCCGGAAGCTGTCTTTGAGCGTGTCCATAAAATTGCCGGACTTGCTCAGTACGGACTTCCACATATCCGCGAAGGCGTCGTCGATGCGGTCAATCGCCCCCTCAGTGAACTGGCCCCAGAGCGTGGCTTTGTTCCTGTTGATCTCATATTCCTGGCCCAGCTTCGCCAGCGCAGCCTGATAGGAGGATGCGTTATCAGGGTAGAGCGACATGGCGGCGTTGAGCGCTTTCTGATCTTCGGTGTACTCCTTGAGCAGCTTGGCCTCGGGATATAGACGGTCCATGATGCCGCCCGCGCTGGTTGCTTGCTGCGCAATCCTGACGGCATCCTGCTGGGCCTTGTTCGCCGCCAGCAGCTGCTCGTATTCCTTGCTTCCGACCTCGATGTTCTTCCCGGCCAGGGCAACAGTCATCGCCTTTTGGACGTTGTACGCCGCTAAGGCGTCGGCACCCTGAAGCGTGGCTTTCGCCTGAGCGATGGCATCAGCCGTTTCTTTCCCGATGTCATAGGCGGCTTTACTGATGGCAAGCTTGTCTTGTGCGTCACGCTCCGCGTTCAGTTTGGCGATCACTTCGGCGCGCGCGGCCGATCCTGTCTTTAGCAGTGCCTCCTCAACCTTCTGCTGCAAACTGAATTGGCGCGATTTATCCGTGCCGGCGAGATAGGCGTCAGCCAGGCCTATTGCCGAAGAAATGGCAATATCAGCCTGAAGCTTAAGGTCCTTGAGCGCCTTTTCCTGATTTTCGATCTCTTTGGCCGCGTCCTTCGCAGCCGAGTTTCCGTCCTTGGTGGCCTGGGTCGCGGCGTCATCCGCAGCCTTTTGCGAATCCCTGGCCGCTGCCAGCGATTTGATCGCGACGATCTGCCCTTCGGTGAGGTCCTTGTTCTCCGAAATGAAGCGGTTTGCCTGCTCAACAAAGGTTTTGTCTTGCGCGGTCTGCAGTTGCTTTGTCAGTTCGCCGATATACTTCTCACCGGCGGCGGAGGCTATGCCTTTGGCGGCACTGTTCTGGTTTTGCGAAGCAGTGTTTTTATCGGTTTCAGCAGTCAGTGCTGCCAGGGTTTGCTGCTGTTTCACCAGCACCGCGTTCAAATCGGCGACAGGGGACTGGCTGGATTCAAGCGACTGAGCCATCTGCTCGGTGACGCCTGGCACTTTGCGCAGCTCATCGGCTACCGCCTTCCAGTCCACCGCTACGCCGGCCGCTTGGTCCTTCGACGCCTGCCGAACCTTGTCCAGAGCGGCCTGAGTATCAGCCGGCAGGGCAACAAGCCCAGCCATGAGCCCATCGGCGCCGGCAGCGCCCATGTTGCGCAAGTCATTCTCGAACTTATCAGCCATCGCCCCAGACATCTGGCTGATCTTGCTCTGGGTATCGGCAATGCTCGATTGCAATTCGCGGAGCGTCACCGCCTGAGTGGCCCGGTTCAGCTTTTCGAATCGCTCGGTCAGCGTTTTCAGCGGATCTGCGAGGTCGCCAAGCTTCTTCTCCAGCGTGTTCGTGTTGTCGCGAAGGGTCAGAAACGCGATGCCCGCACCAACGGCTAGAGCGGCAAGGCCCGCTGGCCCACCGAAAAGCCCAAGGATGCTCCCGGACGCAGCCTTCAGGCCGGTTTGAGCAACGGCGAGCTGAGAGGTGGCTGCACGCTCAGCCAAGCGAGCTTCGGCCAGCTGAATGGACATTTGCGTCTGCACACCGGTGCCGCGCGCCAATAGGGCTTCTTTCTCAGCCCGGATCACTGCCGACTGGGCAGCGATCTGATTGGCTGTGGACGCCTGAACTGCGCTTTCAGCCTGGGCAATGTTGGCTGCCCGTGCTTGGGTAGACGCCAGCGCGGATGCGCCGAGGGTTTGAATATACCCAAGGAAAGAAGCCGCCACCTTCGTGCCCATGACGGCCGCAAGGACGTTGAGGTGCTCGGCCAGAAATCCGACAGCACTCCCAAGCATCTCCATCGCGCCGTTGTTCGACATGCTCGTGAGCCGGTCGGTAACACTCTGAATACCAGGCAGCATGCCAAGCACCAGTTGGCGCGAGGCTCCCTCGAAGGACCCTTCCAGGGCTTTTACCGACTGATTCACCGAGACCAGTTGGTCAATCTCGAAAGACTTTAAGATCTGCCCTGCTTTCTCTGCGCGATCCCCTACCTCTTTGAAGCCGGCGCCATTATTTTTCAGCAACGGGATCAGCGCAGTTGCCTCGTCGGCCATAGACTCCATGTAGGTCGTCATCTGGGCTTGATTAAGCCCGGCCTTTTCCAGCGAGTTGTAATACAGCTGCAGTGCTTCCGGCCCTGAGAGCTTGGCAAACATCTGCGCGGTAACGCCCACTTTGGGTGCGATTTCTTTGAAGAAATCGGCCATCTCACCGCCACCACGCTGCAGAAACTCGCCTACGCGGTCTGTGGTGTCCTTGAAGATATCGCCCAGCTTGTCCTGCTCAACGCCTACAGTCTTTGCGCCAGCTGCAAAACGCTGGAAGTCTGTTACCGAGGAGTTCGCAAGCGACGATAGATTCTTTACCTCTTGGGCATAATTGGCCGTCTTCACAGTGATGGCGACCAACCCAGCTACAGCACCCGCCGATGCCAGGCCTATACCGGTGAATGCTGAACTCACCGCTCGCTGCAGGGCGCTTGCATTGGAGGCAGTGCGATCAAAGCCGCTGTCGATCCTACCCAGGCTCGTGTCGATTTTGCCGGCAGACTGCGCTACGGCCGCATCGCCCCGGGCGATCTCCTGTCGAAGCTGGGCCGTCGTCGCCTCAATGCGAATCAACATGCCCTGTACGTCGGCATCAGCCATTGCTTTTCTCCAGGCGAAAAAAAACCGCACAAAGCGGTCGGTCGAATATTTTCAGTCTTTCTTGCGGCTCATCGCCGCGACCCTGAAGCCCATGCGGACTTCCTTGGCCACTACCTTTTTCGACGGCTTGTCCTTGTCGCCGCCACCGCCGAAGGGATTGGTGTCGATCAGGAACTGGCGCTTGGCATCCCATGCCATGAGGATCTCCACCATCGGAGTATTCCAGGCCTCGCTGGGCGACAGCCCGAGCCAGCCAGTGGCGATATTGAAAATCAGGTCGACCGGATCGACCCCGCCTCCCGCCTTTACTCGTTTCCCGACGCGTCTTCTTTCTCCTTGGCGATTTCCTCGTCGCTCTTGCCGCCCGGGTTCAGCAGCGCCTGCAGAAATGGCAGCACCTGAGAGGAGACGGTGCTGAAGCCTGCCTCGAAGATCTGCTCTTCTACCGCTTCCACGTCTTTGCGCTTGCCTGTATCTACGCCGGTGCCTGCTGCGACGATCAGTGCGATCGTGCTGATGTTCGCGTGGCCCAGCGCCTGCATAGCGTCAATCACACCACCAAAGAGGCGGGTGATGTCGCGGAACGCGCGCAATGTCGGTTTAAGGGTGAAGGTGATGTCACTCGCGGTGATAACGACGGTGCCGTGGTTGGTCTTGGACATGATGGTCTCTTATCTGAAATTGGAGAGGAGCGGCGCCGCGCAAGTGCGGCGCCAGGTGAAGTCGCGGGATTAAGGCGTGACGACTTCGTACACTTCCGAGTTGATACCCAGGGTCACGGTGCGCTTGAGCACGCCCTCGACGCTGATGCCGGTCTTCTTGTTGCTCATCACCTTGGCAGCGAAGTAGTCGGTCTCTCCGTCGACGTAAACGACCTTGATCGGATAGTCAAAGCGAGAACGATCCTGGAAGGCTGCGACCAATGCGAGCTGGCCTTCGTCACCAGCGTCGAAGCCGATCGACAGTTCGGACGAACCAGCATCCGCCAAGCCCTTGAGGTGCTGCGCTCGTCCAGCGGCTAGGCCAGCGAAGGTGACATCGTTGATCGTGTCGCCGTAGTCGCCGATGCTTTCAACTTCGCCGACCTCGACGTAAGTGATTGCCTTCAACAGCGTGATGGCCGCCGCATGATCGGCAGGAAGGTTGGCAGTGAGACGCGGACCAATGTAGATCCGCGTGCCGGCGCCGGTGTTAATAGCCATGAGTAGTCCTCCTGAGGACAGGTGAAAGGCCGCAGCGCGGCAGAGAAAAACGGGATTAGTGTTCGGTGAGGATGCGCAGCGTGACGCTGCCTTGATACGTTTCGCCGTCCGCGTCGCGGTTGGCCTGCTTGCGATCGACCAGGACTGAGATGACCCGCCCGATCTCAACGGGTAAAGGCCGACGGTGCAGCGCGCTGTCCACCTCGCCCATCAGCCTTTTCACCTCTTCCTGCCCCTTGAAATTGCTCCACACCGAGAGATAGAACAGGCGGGTGTCCCGCCGCCCGTTCAAGATGTCGCTGTTGGAGCTGATTTCAGAATCGATGGTGATGTAGGGCATGGCAGCGTTCATCGGCACGCTGTCATAGATCGGGCATGAAACTTCCGCCTCAAGCCGGTCGAATACAGCGACCTGCACCGCAAATGATGGATCAGCCATTGCCCACACCTTCGCTGGCCTTCTTCAAGGTTCGGTTCACCGCCGCCCGAAGACTTGCCTGGATAAACTCACGATTGACGTCGTAGGCAGGACGCAGCCAAGGGTGAGCAGGCCGAGCTGGAATGTCCGGATGCTTGCCAAAGAAGTGGGCGCCGTCGGACTTGTTAGATACCCGCTTGTTGCGGCCACCCGAACGCTTACCTTCCGTGTAGCCCTTGGTTCCGTACTCGAGGAAGCGCAGGTAATAGAAGCGCTTGTTGGCCTTCTTGCCGCGCAAGCCGACTTGAGCATCCAACCCGCTCTTTGACACAAACGCAGTGAGGGCTGCGGCGCCAGCGCCCGTATCCTTCGGCACCAGCTCCTGCATTGTTGCCAGCAGCTTCTGGGACACCTCCTGCATCGCCACCTTCACCTCGTTGTCAGCGGTCTGGTGGATCGTGCGCAGCAGCTTGCGAAGTTTGAAGTCACCGTCTAGACGGGAGCGGCGGACACCCATGGTCAGGCCTTCGCTTTGGCCGGCTTCTCAGCTTTCGCAGTAGCCGGGACTTCGCCCTTTACATCGGGAACCGGCCCGCTGTCATCCACCATTGCGACCAGCTTGCGGTCGATCAGGTCTTTCCCTTCCGCCGCGTTCACCACGAACTCATCGCCCGCGACTTTGCGACCCATGGGACCAGAGATACTGGCCAAGGCACGTACTTTCATGTGGGTAACCTCTAAGGGTTGGTGACGCTCGAGCAAAGCAGCCGGAGCATCGTTTGATCATTGTCAGGAAGGACCGCTTCGACCTTGAAAGTCTTGCCGCTATGGACAAGCCGCATACCGGCCACTACGTCTGCCCGGTACCGCACGCGGATCTCAGCCGTGACCACAGCCTCGAGCTGGTCCGCAACGGACTCAATACGGCCAGTAGGCACGGTGATTTCGGCCCACAGCTTGCCAAGCTCCACCCAGGACTCTGTGAACCCACCGCCTGGCCGCTTAACTTCCTGAGCCTGGAGCAGCGTGCAGAGATTACGCAATCTGCCGGCGCGCATTACACGCCCAGCCCTATGCGATGAGGATGCAGCAAAGAGCGAGATCCGTTGGGAAGCTGGACTGCGCTGACCCCAACGACAGTGTCTTCGCGGTTGGCATACAGGTTGCCCAGGATGAGCAAGCATGCCGCCTTGATTGCGTCGTTTATGACTATCGGATCGTCCCCGGCGTCGCCCGCCAGCACTGCGGCAGCCAGATCATCAGCAGTGGCGTAAAATTTCCGGTTTAGATAGTCGCGTGCCGCCTGCTCAGCAGCACCCAGCAGCAGTTCTACCAATGTCAGATCAGCATCGTCCGCCCGCAGATGCTGCATCGCGATTTCGATTGCGATCACCCCCATGATCAGGATTCCTTGGGCTTAGCGTCCGGTTTCGGCTTGTTGCCCGACTTGTTTTCGGGCTTTGGAGCCTGCTTGTTTTCCGGGTCGGCGGCACTCTTCATGTCGTAATCCTCGATCAGGCCCTTGCGATGGAGGTCGCGGGCGATGGATTCGTCAACGATGAGCTCAGCTCCGCGCTTTACGTACTTCTCGGCGCTGCCCAGACCGTCGGTGTTGAAACTCTTGGTTGTGGTTACAGTGATGTCTGGCATGGTCGTCGCGCCCAGTCACCCAGGCGCGCTCCTGTGAGGTGTAGAAGCCTTAGGCGGCGTCAAATTCACCGTGGACGAAGGATTCTTCGCGGTAAACCGCAAGCGCCAGGCGCTCTTCCGCTCGGATGGTCACCATGTTGGTGCGGAAGTTGTCGCCGTCTTCGGTGGAAACTTCCACTGCTGCTTCTTCGCGATCGAAGACCTGAGCCGCGATGTTCATCGCGCCGACCAGGAACTCGCCTTCTGGAACCGCGTTGCTGTCGACAACCGGCAGCTTCCACAGACGTTGCGCACCGCCTTCCTGGACGTTGACCCAGATGTAGGAGCCGTTCGCATCCTTGGTCAGCTCGATATCGGCCCAGTCGACCGGGTTCAGCGCGATCGCCGAGGCGCGGTATTCAGCAATGCGAACCTGCAGGATCGCGCGGCGCAGGGTGTCGATCTTGGTGTCGCCAGTTTTGCGCAGGGCGTTGTTGAACGCGGCCGCCTGCGGGATCAGGCCCAGCAAATTTCCGGCAACACCATTACCGGCGATGATCTGCTCTTCTTCCTTGTACTTCAGGCCGTAAATCGCGCGGCCGTTGATGTAGCTCTGAAGCAGCGGGATATCCGAAAGCACCTGCTTGGAAGCTCGGAACCAGTGCGCGATGGTGACGACGTTGGTCGTTTTCAGCGCGAAGGAGATATCGGACTGAGCTTTCGTAGCACCTTCGGTCGCCTGCACCGCCGCCATGTTCTGGAAGCCGCTTTCCTGCACAAACTCGACCGCGTTGGAGCTGGTGCGACCAGGCATGATCAGGTCGCGAATGACGAACTGACGTTCCGGCTCTGCCACCACACCAGGCACACGGGTCGGCTGGATGCCCACGCCCACACCGCCAGTGCCGGTCGCCAGGCTGGTGATGTTGGTCACCGCCTTGCGGCCGACACGCGCGATACCGCGACCACGGGTTTGCAGCGCCTTGAAGTCTTCCGAGTCCGACAGTTCCTCGCCGGCGGATTTCAGCTCGACGGGGTCATTGGCGGAGAAGCGGCGGGCCAGCTTCTGCTCGACTTCCTGAAGTCGGTCCTGCAGGCCCAGGCCGTCCTTGACCAAACCGTCCAGAACAGTCTTGGTGTCGGTCAGGATGGTGCCGTGTTCTTTGATTTCTTGGGTGGCCTTCTCGGCGAAAGCCTTAATTTCCTTGTCACGCTGATCCAGCAGGTCGCTGACTGCTTTCAGCTGGACTTTGTCGTCGGCGTGTTCTTTACGCTCCATATGACGACTTTCGGCGCGAGCCAGGTTGCTCATGGCGTTATGCATGGTGAATCCTCAAAACGATGGGAGAGACAGTGCCGGGCGCGATTTCAGCGCTTCGACGAGTTCAACTTCAGCCAGATCGCCCGCGGACTCGCTCCGGAGCAGGTGCTGCAATCCACGGTTGGCAATCACCGCAGATTGAGTCTTCGAGAAGCCTGCCTCACGCAGGAGCAGCTCAAATTCGGGGAGTGAAGGCAGGCCGCCGTGGGCCAGCTTCGACTTGATGGTGTCGGTGCGCGCCTCGTCGTTGGCGGGCACCGTCACAATGGAAATCTCGACCAAATCCAGTTTGGTCAGTGTTCGGATGCCGGTTTTATCGTCACGGCTTGATTCGCGCACGTAGTAGCCGATGGATAGGCCAGTGATTGAGCGGGTTTTCATTCCTCGCTGCGCGATGCGCGCGTACGGCGCGTCGCCAAGCCAGAGTTCACCAGACCCAAATAAGCCGCGGTCGTCTTCTTTCAGGCTTTCGATATCCCAGCTGCCAATGGGCTCGCCCGTCCGGTGCTGCCAAAGCACCGGGAACGTCCGGCCTTTGGACTTTGCATCGGCAATCGATTCGAGGAAGGCGCCCGGGGCGACCACCTCGTTGTAACTGTCCACGACGCCAAACACGGATCCGTAGCCAGAAAAAAGGCCGTCGTCGCCGACAGCCTTTACGTCATAGTCGAATGAGCGGTACTTCACCGCCACCGATTGGTCTTTGCGCTTCATTCTGAATTACCTTTCGGCTTGTCGTTGAGCCAGTCCAGCAGGGCCGAACGCGCTTGCTGGGCGTCTCCGGCGTCACCGCCAAGTTGATCGATCGGGAGCATGTTGGATTGCACGGTGAGAACCGCAGCGTTTCCGCCCATCGGCGGCAGATTCTCTTTGAGCCGGCAGTCGTCACGGGTGTAGATCCCGTTCTGCGTCATGGAGCTGTAGAACTGGGCCCGCGCGGCGCTATCGGCGCGCAGCAGCCCTTCTGGGTTGAATTTGGCGTAGAAGGTACGGCGCTCATCGGGACGCAGCAGCCTCCGGTTGATGCTTTGCTCGATTCGCTTCATCCACGGCAGCAAACTGAACGTCAGAAACCCGATCATCTGCTGCTCCATACCAGTCCCCCAACTGGTGCTGTTGGAGGTGTGCCCGACCATCCAAGGCGGGACGCGAAACCACCGGCAGATTTCTTCTACGTTGAATGCCCGGGTCTGCAGCATCTGCGCATCCTCAGGCGTCATAGCGATCTGCTGATACTTCATCCCGGCTTCAAGAACCATGGTCTTACCCGTATTCGCAGCTCCGGCGAACTGGTTAGCCATATCATCGCGAATATCGGCCCGCTGTTCCTTTTTCAAAATCTGGTCAGTGGAAAGCACGCCTCCGAGCTTCATGCCGTTCGCGAACATCTTGCTGGCCGATTCATCCGCCGCCATAGCCGCCCCGAAGACATTGCGACCCATGGCAAGCGGACTCAGTCCACACATGGGGTCGGTACCGAAGCCTCGGATGTGCATCATTTCGTCGTCAGTCAGGACGAGAATTTTCCCGTTATGGTCGGTGTAGCGATATTCGACCGAACCGTCATTAAGGCGGCGCGGCGCCGACATATTTTGCGGAAGCAAAAAGTCCAGACTCACAACCTGCCGGCCACTCAAATGGGGCTGATTGAACCCGTTCCCGTGCAAGAGAAGGCTCGCCACAACGCATTCCCAAAACTCTACCGGCGTCTGATCGGCGTTGGGCTGGATGCTGATAAGCCGATGTACTGGGTGCGATGTGGCGATAACAGGCGCGCCGTTTCGCGTTTCGTACAGAGCGATTGGAAGCGTCGCCAAAGTCTCCGCGATAAGACGAACACATGCCCACACAGTGGATAACTGTAGCGCCGTCTGTTGGCTGACCGTTTTGCCAGACGCAGAGTCCGTTCCGTAGAAGCTATTCCAGAATGTGGAGTCGCCAAGTCCAATTCGCCGGCCGACCCAACTAGCAAGGGATGATTTGATCGGGCTCGGCTCCGCAGACTTTATGAGCGCCTGGCGAAATACCGATTTGAGAGGTTTACTCACTGATCAGCCCCTTACGGATGAATCCTGCCGCCGCCAAGCAAGCTGCGCCGCCAGCAATGAGCGACCAGCCAAGGCCTGCCAGCAAGTAAACGCCCGCCACCAGCAGGCAGAGCGCGGCCAGGGCCACCACGATGAAGAGGGTCAGGCCGTTATCCATGGGTTTGTTATCCAACGATGATCGGGTTTGAGAAAAAGTCGCTGATATCGCCGTTGCTATCGCTCGCCAGGATCAGGACGCGGCCGATGGCCATGATCAGCGCGACAGCGCCGTCAATCTTGTTGTCTTCGCCCTGTTTTATTGGCCTGACGATGTCGTTGTTACCAGGCATGTTCTTGCCGATAACGTTGGCAATGCACCACGTCATAATTGGGTTGCCGTCGTGATGAAAGCGCCCTGACTCGATAGCGGCCTCGAGCTCTTTCATTGGATCGGACATGTTCGTGTAGTTCTGGGTGATGGTGACCGGGTTGTAGCCTTCGTCATCCATCTCGTGGCTGAGGCCCGTTGCACCAAAAGGGTCAATCGCACACTGACGCAGAGGAGCTATATGGTTCGCATCCTTCGTATCTTCCAATATTTCGCGGTAATCAACCTCGGCGCCTTCAGTAACGTCCAAATGCTTAGAGTTAATCCACGCCTGGAAACGCTCTGACATGCGCTTATTGTCACTGTTGAAAGCAGTGTCCTCAGGAACCCAGAATTTCGGGGCTATGCAGTAGTAGTGGGTCTTTCCGTCTAGAACACGCCAAAAAACCCGGGCCCTGGAGTTCATGTCCAACTTTCTGGCGAGGTCGAATCCGCCGATCCACTCCTGCCCCTCAAATTGGTCCAGGGTAAGGGTCGAATCCTCGCAAGCGCGCCAGCTTTCCATGTTGAAAAAGCCAGACTTTGCGCTCACCCAAAGATTCAGGTGTTTGGTTTTGAAGGTGTTGGTAAACCTGGCCGAGCGGATCGCCCGTGCCTGCTGGCTTTCCAAGTACTCCTGGAACACCGAAACCCCGTGGTTTGGGTTCGCCTTGGCCAGCATCTTCGGATCGGTCCAGTCATCCCCTTCGTCGAGGGTCCAGATGTAGCCAAACAGCTCCTCATCCGGAACCGTACCCTCAAGCATCTCGATAACCTGGCGGCGCTTGTCGTAGCAAGGACCCTCGATATCGGCGCCGGCCGTGGTGATGATGAACATCAGTGGCTGTCGGCGAGCACCCATACCGGTCAGCATCGTGTCGTACTGAGCCGACGTGCGATGCTCGTGATATTCGTCCACGATCGCGCAGCTGGGCGAGGCGCCGTCGCCCGGGTCACCAATCAACGGTTCGAAGCGGCTGAAGTCCGACGAGATGTTCATGTTCGAGGCGTTGACCTCGATTCCCGCTGCCTGAATGAGCATTGGCGACTTGCCGACCATCAGCTTCGCAGGGCGGAACACCTCCCACGCCTGCTTCTCTGTCGTGGCACCGGCATAAACCTCGGCGCCGAACTCGCCGTCAGCGACGAACATGCTGATGCCCACGCCGGCCGCGATGACCGACTTGCCATTTTTGCGCGGGACCTCCCAGTAGCTTTCGCGAAACCGGCGATGGCCGCCCTTCTTCTTGACCCATCCGAAGGTGGCGGCCATGCCGAACAACTGCCACGGCTCAAGGGTGATCAACTGCCGCTTGAACGCCCACTCGCCCTTGGTGTGGGGCAGCAGCTGGATTAGCTTCAGCTTTTTCTCGGCCTTCGCTGCATCAAACTTGAATTTGAAGGCGCGTTTGCGGCTGGCGGCCAGGTCATCGAAGTGACGCTGCAGCGCCTGGTGGATGTAGCGGCACGCCGGCACCTTCCCGCGCAAGACAGACCGAGCCCACACCATCGCGCGATCGACATTGGGGTGCGCGGACTTGGTCATTTATGAGCTCAGTAGTTGGGCGAATTCGTTGTTGGATTTGTCCTTGTTGCCGCCGATCAGTCGTGACCGGCTGGAGGGGTCAAGCCCGAGCATCGAACCGAAGGTCACCATCTGACGCATCGCTTCGTTCGCAGCGGTCAATGCCGGGTTCTTGATCGGGCTGCCCATTGCCGAGGTAACGACAATGCCGAACTCCTGAACGGAGGCTTCTGCCATGCGCCACTTGCTGTAGGCGGTGCAGAACGCTTCGACGTTATGCAGATCGGTAAGCGCGATGACGTGCTCGCGCAGCAGCTCGGGAACGACCATCTTCCACATCGTGCGAGCGACTTCGCTCATCCACTCAGGCGGATCAATGTCCCTGGTGACTTCGGAAAACTTGGGCTCGGCGGTGTTTAAGGCCCGCTTTCCCGGGTTCCCGGCCAGTGCTTTTTTGGCCGTCGGCTTGGGTTTGCGACCACGGCCGGCGACCGTGGCGGTGCCCCCCATCGCGCAACTCCTGAACTTTTAATTTCGCGGGTGTGAAAATCCAGTTCGGGGGACGGTGTCCTCTGCGAAAGGCCCAGACTTTTACCCCTCCCCCTGCACCACGACGGTGCATGGCCGAAAACGCCTCAAAATCGTGCAATTTGCCCTGTTTTCGCCAGAATCCCGGCGCGCGACTCGCGTTTCGTCTTCAATTCGTGGCAGTCGTGGTTAATCGCGCGCAGGTTTGACGGTTGATCGCCACCTCCTTGGGCCACCGGGACGATGTGGTCAACCTCATGAGCCGGCCTGATGCGCTCCTGCGTTCGGCAGTCATCGCATTGGCAGATGTAGTGGTCACGCTTCAGCACCTGATCCCTGAGCCGGCGCCAAGGTCGACCACCACGGCCCGATCCCTTGCGCGTAGCCCAAGGCTTATCCAGATCCGCGTGCTCATCGCAGTAACGAGAGTTGCGAGTCAAGGCGTTGCAACCAAGCGCGTTGCACGGCTTCTGGGGACGCAGGGGCATCGACGGTTTACTCAACAGAGCAAGTCGGCCACTTGCAGCGCGCGAATGCCAAGGCACCAGCGTGGTCGTGGTCTTCCGGCATGATCATGGGGAATGGTGGGTAGCCCGGCACTGTGACGTACCAGGACTTCTTCACTTGCTTTGGCTGCGCACGATCTGCGCATCGACCTGGTCAGCGCACGTGTCGAGAAGCTTGATGGCCTGATCCTTCAGCTCCCACACGTCGCCGTTGTCACGCAGATCGGTATCGTCTGCGTTGACTCGCTCGCATGGGATCAGCTCAGGGGCTTCCAACCTTATGGCTGTTGTCTTTGTTACCACTTGCGGCTTTGCCGCGCAGGCCGTCAGGCAAAGGCTGAGCAGCCCAGTCACGAACAGGTTTGCTGTTGCGCTTGAGATCATCGAAATCCTTCCTAGCCTTCTTGGCTTTTTCCTCGCTGGCCTTGATGCGTTTGTTCAAGTCGGCGGTGTAGTCGGCGTTGCGCTGCGCTTCGGCGCGCAGCGTGGTGATCGTCGCCTGGCTGGCGTTGTTCGCATCCACCGCTTCCTGCTTGGCCTTAGCCTCGACGGTCACAGCGCCCTGGAGCGTGACGACGTGGATCTGCTGGATAGCGATAAGCAGGCTCATCACAATGACAATGACAATGGCGACTGCAGCGGTTCGCAATGTAGAGCCAACCTTGGCAACTGCGACAACGGGTTCGAGGCTCATAGTGAATCCGCCTTGCGGCCGAGGAATCGGATGATTAGTTCGCGGATCGCGGTAACACCGATGAACCCGATAGTGCCGCCGGCGGCGACAGACAGGCTCGACGGCCACGCCATCCATTCGATGACGCTGCTGGCGGATAGACTAAGCGCACCGCAGATCATCGCCTCAAGCACGACCCGCCACTTGTTGGCCTCTTTTCCTTCGTACAGCACGCGCAGTAGTGAAATGGTTGCGGCCATGATCGCTCCTTGCCAGAGCGGATTCGACAGGACGAGCCAGACCTGCGCCCAGAAGTCAGGTGATTTTTCAGGCATGTTCGTCGTAGTCCGACATCCACCCTTTCGGGATCGGAAAATGAATCGACCCCACAGCACTCCCAGCTCGGAGCGATGGGTGTGGCAGGGCCGAATTTAGTGAACGTCTTCAGTACGTCCGGGGAAGCATCCGTGTGACCAGGTGCTTTCCTCGGAAGTACAAAAAAGCCCGCAGCATGTACGGGCTTTTTCAGGCGCTAGCAGGAAGATTTAGCAGGGCGCAGGGCTGGCGCCGCTGGGCAACGGCTTGGCCGAGGCCATCACGAAGTGGTTGCTGGATGCGCGAAGGTTGGATGCCAAGCTTTCGTCAGCCGTCTGGCTTCCCGTTCGCCACATAGCGAGGGTCAGCTCCAAGCGTTTCATGCCGACGCTTGGCAGTTCGGCCAGCATCACGGCAGACCGGAATGCATAACCCACCGGCTGAGCGATTGCCGACAGGGAGAAGCAGGTCAGGCATGCGGCAAGCGCAAAGCCCAGGTACATGATGAGTTTCCGCATACGGCATTCCTCTTAGGTTTTCTTCGGGCATAAAAAAACCCCGCTCGGTGGCGGGGCTTCTGGTGTCTCTCTCATAACGCGCAAGATCGACATGATGGGGTTAATTTACGGCCAAACGGCCATCATGGTCAAGCGGCATCGATGAAGATTTGTTCGGCGTCAAAGATGTGCGTCGCGTGAATGA
Organism: Pseudomonas sp. HP_12; assembly: GCF_055283955.1. NCBI lineage: Bacteria > Pseudomonadati > Pseudomonadota > Gammaproteobacteria > Pseudomonadales > Pseudomonadaceae > Pseudomonas > Pseudomonas sp. HP_12. The sequence goes on along the minus strand of NZ_JBTOQG010000010.1, from coordinate 3,284 downwards.
CGGCTGCTTCTTCCAGTTGCTCAAGACGCTTATGAATACCTGCTCTCCAGTTGCGGCGGGTGCGCTCAGGGGAGGCATCCACGTCCCATGTGTTCATGTCGTAGAACTCAGCGGGCAGCACGATCATGTCGGTGGAACGCTTGCCGCTCTGTATCCCCTTGAGTTTAGGAATCGCCCAGGCCGTGAGCGCCTTATAGATGAACAACTGCGGCGCCGGTGAAGCGGTGCGGCTGACCAGCCGGCCGATGGCTGCCACCTTGTTCGCCTTGTGTGTGGAGTACTTGGCAACCAGCACGTCCCAGTGTGCAGGCTCTAACTGGCGGTGCAGCAGCGCGTATAAGCAGCAGTCGTAATCGAACTTGTCGCGCACAGAGAGCGTGCTGCCGGTGCCGCCCTGCCGCAGATCGGCGTCGATCAGCTTCTGCCACGACTGCTTGGTGCTGTTGTCGATGTTGTCGGCGGCCAGCACACGCACCAGGGTACTCATCACATCTTTGTACATCGCCATCGATCAATCCCCTGTGTAGTTCGAGCCGCCTGCACCGCGGCGGTTGTTCTGTTCGTATTGTTCATGCGCGCCGCCCTGGCTGTGCCTTGCCCGGTTCAGTTCGGCGGCCATGTGACGCAGCTTCATGTTCAGTTGGGGCACCAGGTCTTCCAGTGGCAGAGCTTCGCCGGTCAACTGGCAAACCCACCCCGATCCGCGGCAGGCGGTGCAGTCAAGCTGATGGAAAACCCCGTTGACGACGCCGGCGCCGCGACAGGTTGCGCACTCCATCAGCGGCTTCAATTCCTTCCGAAAGGCAGGGCCATGGCTCTTTTTCATTCGGCGGCTACCTGATCGAGGAAAACCGTATGCCGGGCAGGACGTGCGATTTCGGGATGCCTAGGGTCCTGCGTCCAGGTGAAAACCTGACGCACTGAATACCGCACATCATCAATCGCGACCTCGTCACCCACGGCTGGGACTGGAACGGCTTGAGCTTCTGCCAGGTCGAGGCCGCGGCCGACGTAATAAACAGTCGCTTTCGTCATTTTGAAACCTCGCCTATGGTTGATTCTTGAATAGGGTTGCAGGCCATATGGGCCGTGGCCTGTAGCGATTTGTCGGAGTCCTCAAATCTAAAGCCGGTCAATCCGAGAATGATGTTCAGCCCCTTGCCGTCTAGATGGCGGTGCCACTTCTCCAGCGCGTCACGCTTGCGAGCCATCACGTCGGACTGGATGTAAACCTTCACGTTGTGGCCCATGGCGTGGTTGATCAGCAGCTCGCCTATCAGGTGGTCGATCCCGATATCTGCCCAGCCTGTGCGGGCCAGCTTGCGGAGGTCGTGACTCGTCCACTCGCCCTTCCCCAGGCGCGTGAACACCGCACTGGCCTGGCTCTCGCTCAGCGGCTTGCCTCGGCGTCCAGGGAAAAGAAACGGGCCGGTGTAGCCTCGGTTCTGCTGCACTTCGCGATACAGGATCAGCAGGTGCCGGACAGCCTCGGTCAGCGGCAGGTAATGCTCCACCCGGGTCTTCGTGTCAGCAGCGGGGATAAACCAGACGTTTTCGGCAAGGCTTATGTGGTCCCAACGAGCCTGACGGGTTTCACCAATGCGCGTGCCATGGCAAAGCATCATCAGCGCCAGGATCGCGTCATTCGGGATCGGGAACAGCTCGCGCAGCAGCAGCTGCAGAAGCTCCTCGATGTGGACACCCCTGAGCCGTGACGGCTTGACGGTGACCTTCGCCTTCGAGAAGTCGCTGAACTTGATCCCGGTCAGAGGATTACTCGCGATCAGCCCCAGCTTGTGGGCTTGACGGAATGCCAGCGCCAGCAGCTGAAAGACCAGCCGCACGTAATCGATGGACAGCGTCTCCTGCATGGGCCACATCAACTCACGGTCTAGGAATGCCTTGTCGATATCGGTCAGTGCTGCAGAGCCGAGGCGCGGCAAGAGGTGACACTTGATCGCGGAGGCGGCCGTGTCTTTGCGCTTGTCGGAGAGGCTGCGGTCGCGAGACATGCGTTCGGCGTACCACTCCAGCAGCTCGCCCACGGTCAGCCACTTTGAAAGGTTCGTGCTCGCGCCGGCGTCCAGGCGCAGACGTATGTCAGGCAGCGCCGCGATGACCTGCTTGACGGACAGGTCGGGGTAGCTGCCGATCCGATTCCACTTGCCACGCACCACCAGGAACCACGACGCCCGGGCGCGGGTTTTGGCGAAGCGCAGGTACAGGCCTCGATGCTCGTAATCCCGAAGGTCACGGACCGAGCCGGCCGCCTGCCGTTTGATTTCGGCGTCAGTGATCTTCACGGCGGCGGTCGTCATGCCGATTCCGCCTTGGCCTTCTGGCCTGTGGGAGTGAAGTCATCGATCAGAGGCATCAGGTGTCGCGGCTCATGGATGCCAAAGCCCAGGTCTACAACCTCGTCCTCGACGACCGCGACCAACCCGTCACCGATAAGCGTCCAACACGGAACGTCATCATGGCGATAAACCTCGCCATTCGGGGCAACGTACCAGTCACCGCGGCTCACAAACTCGCGCAGCTCGCACTGCTTGCCGATGTTTTGGGTCAGCGAGTTGGCACCGACGATAATTGCCAGATCGCCTGGCTTGAATTGGTGATTCATGCGGCCACCACTGTGGGAGCGAGTCGAAGGTAAGCGCGGATCTGCTCCATCGCATCGAAGTGGCCCCGGCACACGATCGCCAGATAGCCCTGATCATTCAGCCGGCGGATCCACGCATGCTGGCTGGCCGATACCGCCGCATCGTTCGGCGCCGTCGCCTTGAACTCGAGGTAAAGGCCGAAGTAGCCGCCGCGCGCCATCGGCAGCACCAAATCGGGCACACCCGCTTTGACGCCCTGCCCTTTCAGCTTGATGGCGACCAGCTTGTGACGGTGCCCGCCGTTGGGAACGTGGAAGATCAACGCGGCCACGGCCGGCAGGCAAAGTTCGAGTTCTTTGATCAGCGCAGCCTGCTCCAGGCCTTCGCGGTCGACCGGCTTAGCGCGGGTGACCCGCGGCTTGAACAGCCTCACTTGGATGCGCCATTCGAGACGCGAGACGAGGAAAACGCGAAGCCGCCGCGACCGTCGTGCAGCACAGTCGCAGTGTTCAGCAATGCTTTGAGCTGGGACCAAGTCATCACATCCACCCTCCGAACTGTGATTCAACCGGAGGCACAGACCCGTCGTAGCCGGCCACCATGAAAGCGATGAAGCACCTGGCGACATTGGCGAGCGCCTTGATCGTTCTCATTGTGAGATCTCCATCAGGTCGACGACTT